>CALWAZ010000143.1 GCA_944375725.1 uncultured Merdimonas sp.
GCCACTACAGACGGCTCCTTCAGCACAACACCCTTTCCATTTATATATACAAGAATACTCGCGGTACCCAGATCGATTCCAATGTCAGTCCCTGCCATGCTTCACAATCCCCTTTCTCACTTTTCTCTTCGTTTCTTCCTATGATTACATTCTTTCACATTTATCAGCAGTTATTCAGTTTTCCAGTCTGTTCCATAGAAAGAGCAGCGGAAAACCGCCTGTTTCCATCTTTTTTGGAGGACACGCCTCTTACGGTCCTGCCTCCGGCCTCAGGGCGCAGAAACCCAGCCCATTTACGCCAATCTATATTATATACAAGAGTTGCCAAAAAGAAAAGCACTTTTTTTCAAAGATGGGAAAATTAAGGGGATCTTAAGGTTCTGGGGCCGTCCTCCCTACTTCTTTTTCCGCAGCGCATAAGTCAGAGCTCCTGCGGCTGCCGCCGCCAGTATGACTGCCGCATATGCCATACTAAAATTTCCGCCCTGCGCTTCTCCTGCTGAAGCCGCCAGAGAAATACCCGCTGAAACAGCTCCCTGATATATGCAGAGGAGCAGAGCCGTCACCGCAGCTGCCGCAATGACCGTCTGATAATTATAAAGCAGCAGAAACACTACCGCGATAAAAAACACGATGCCGAATATGCCATTATAGCGGTTTGTGTCAAGATTCGTATCCTTTTCCAGCAGCCACATCATGGCCCGGTTTACGAAGATACCGGCTGCAAGCGTGACTCCTCCCCAGATACCTATATAGAATGCCGCGCCTCCCTTTCCCCGCGCCAGAGGCTTCCTTATAAGAAGCATGACCGCAAGGCAGACCATCATCAGGACAAAAAGACTGCTCCAGAAACCGGAATCGGGCGACAGCAGCATTTCCTTTACGGACAGATTTTGTACCACAGCCGGCACAAATGGGAAAGACGACAGGGCAAACAGGCGATCCGCAGAGCTGTCTCCCAGATTTATCAGTATCAGACAGTACAAGAGCACCATCGTGGAAAAGCCGCACACTACCCACAAGACAAACTGTCCCACAGAAACGGAGGAAGAATTCCATTGATTTCCCAATAAAGCTGTCCCACATTTTTTGAACAGCTTCTTTAATGTTTCCTGAATTCCCATAAACCAGAACAGCAGGAAAAGAAAGACGGCTGCCGGCCGCCATCCGTAAGGATCTGTTATCCAGAAAAGATACAGCAGCAGACAGAGACTGTTCGAAACAAACACCTCAAACAGCTTTGGCAGAATATCCACAAAATAGCTTCTGATCATTCCCAGTTCCACCGACGTTCCGTTTAATATTGCCCTGCAGAATCCTGCCAGCAGAAACAGCAGCACGAAAAAAGTAAGCGCCACTACCATGGACATGGTGGGATCAAAGGCATCCAACGCGTCCTTTAACGGATTGAAAACAGCTATCGTCAGCACAAGCCTGACGCCAATCTCCAGATATTTCAACGCGAGCTTTACTGTTCCGGCGGGTGAGCCCGGGCCCTGTCCGGACGGCGAGACACCCCCGGTTGCCAGATCAATCAGCCAGTCAAAAAACGGGGTAATCCACGCCATAAACAGTACCTTACACAGGCTGACCAGTACTGTCTCCGCCGCGAAATGTTCCGCTGTCTCCTTGATTTCCTCCGCGTAATCAGACACTTCTTTCAGAATAGAATAGGCTGCGTCCGCAAAAGGAATATCACGGACTATATTGCCAATGAGCTCTTTTCCGAGTTCCGACTGAACAGTTTCCCGCGACAAGAGATAAAGAGCCGCCAGTACAATCAGGAAAACAGCATACCAGAGAAGCTTTTTCAGGATTACTTTTGCTGCGGCCTGTTCCAGGCTTTCTATATTGAATACGTTTTTCAGAATCACTTCAAGTATTTTATTCATTTTATTTCCCTCAGTAAACTCCAGATGCCTGCAGCCAGCCTGGCCAGCAGGCCGTTTTCCGGATGAAAAACCACAATCGCATTCTCCGCATCCGTCATGCGGAAAGCATATACCGCAAGAAACAGCACACAGGCGGCCCACATAAGGAACACCACAAGACGCCTGGGCAGACAGTCCTGCAGGAGCCAGATCAGAACAGCCAGTGGCGGAATCCAGAACAGCGGATGATAAAAGACCGCTGCGGGAAAATTACCTTGCAGCAGAGAAATCCACGCTCTGCTCATCCCGCATCCGGCGCAGGATATTCCGGTAAGGAAAAGGATGGGACATGTAATTCCCATCCTCCCCAAAAGTGCATAAAACACAGCCAGTCCTGCCATGACGGATAATAAACGCCTGTCTGCCAGACGAAGCCTACGCCTGATATTTATCCACAACCTGTTCATTATACGCCTTCGAAAGAATATTCATATTCCGGAACATGAGATAATCCGCATAGAGTGACAGAATAAGGCCGACTCCGCACCAGGAAATGAGCAGTCCCAAAACAGACAGCACCACCCAGCAGGCGCCCAGATCCATGCTGCCTACGGTTTTGACCTCTATTCCGTAGCGCTGCGCGTTATTCTGAATACGATTCATCAGCTTATAATGCCATATATAATTGTAAACCGTACAGGTGATAACCGTAAATATAATCAGCTTCAGAAGACCCGCCGTCGTTTCTCCGTCCCCTTCACACATTTCATTGATATCTTTAGCCAGCATATGCAGCGTGTACAACATATAAATACCGCAGGTGACAATTCCGATAAGATAAAATTTCAGAAGCCCCCTGTTTTCGCTTATACGTCTGGGGCCCGAAGTGCTTTTCACCGGAGCAGGTCCGCCGGCGGTTTCCGGCATGTTCCCCGGATTTTCCGGGGTCTGCTTCTGTTCAGGCTTTATTCTTTCAATTTCTTCATTCAATATATTGGGGAGATCTTTTACCTCATCCAGAAACTCGTCTTTCGTTTTTCCCGCAAACGGCCTGAGTCCTGCCAAAACCGCAAGGCCAGCCAGAATTCCCAGAATAATCAGCACATAAAGAAGGGACTTTCCGGCGCCTGCGATATCATATGTAAAGTATCTGAACCGAAACCACGTTCCCAGTCCCCCAAGCAGGGGCGCCACAAACGCAGCCAGCACACGGAGGATGCCCGCTGAAATTACCGTCAGCAGCAAAGGCTCCGTATTGTTTCTGCCGTCATCCCTGCACAGGGCGAAAAGCACCAGCGCAGCTGCCATGGCAGCGCGCGCTGCAGTCAGCAGCAGCGCAGCAATCAGATAGAAAACTCCAAAAAGGGGATGTCCGCCCAGAATTGAAAAAATTCCGTTAAATATATCCACGATATTCGGAAGTATATATATGACATACAACGCCGCCGCCACAAGCGCCGCGATCTTAAGAGCCATCGCAAAGACCCCTTTGTCACCACCGGAAGGCTTTTCCGCCCGTTCTGAAGCAGGCCCGCCGTCTGTCTGAGCGCCGTCCGGCTGTTCCGCCCCGGCCGGTTCCGGGCCGGGATTCTGTTTCAGAGGAGCGCCGCAGTGCTCACAGAATCTTCCTGGATTTTTAACTTCTTTCCCACAATTTGAGCAAAACACAACTTCCACCGTCCTTTCATCATCTTGAAAATTATGATATTATGAACGTCATACCCGAGTCAATCTGTGGCAGTTTCTGTGGCAGTGTTTTTTCATTATTCCAGCCGTCTGCAGATATAAAAGTTACGCCAACAAGGGAGGCAGCGGCTCGAATGAGCCGCTGCCTCCCTTGTTTCAGGCTGTCTGTTTTCTGACGCCTTTTCTATATAAACATTACCACTGCATCCCGGCCAGCCAGGCAGCAGCCTCTTTGATCCTTTCCTTCTGCTCTTCTGTACATCCGGCCGTTTCTTTTTCCAGATCCAAATCTGCCATATCGTACCGTTTTCCCTGCAGAACCCGTTCCAGAAGTCCGGGCAGCTCCACATCCAGGGCATCTGAGTAGACCTTGATTTCGCAGATATGCATGGCATGAAGCTTCAGCCAGACCTCCACCTCTCCCCAGTCAAACCGCCGGCTGTAAGAGGTCTCGCACTCCGGAGACTTTCCATATCTCCAGTCCCAGGAGGAGTACAGCTCACAGGTCTTCTGCACCTCCGGGTTGTCCAGCCCGGCCGGATCAAGCTCCGTAAAATCTCCGTAGATCTCCAGAAAGCTTTCTTTCAGGGCCTGCCGCATGGCCTCTACAGTAATCTCCGGATTCAGCATCTTCAGGTTGCATACCCGGGACTGAACAGATTTCACTCCCTTTGCCTTCATCTTCTCCTTTGAGGGCGTCAGGTACCGCTCCAGCATGGACACATCCACATCAATCATCAGGGTGCCGTGCTGGATGCTGCATCGTGAGGTATTGGAAAACGCGTTTCCGGAAAACTTGAAACCATCCTCCGTAATTACATCGTTGCGCCCGGAAAACTGTGTCTCTATACCGAATTTCCGGCAGGCTGTCTGTATGACATGAAGCTGCCGCTGCAGATCGTATCTTTCCGGGGAAGCCAGAAAGGTGAAGCACAGATTTCCCAGATCCTGATACACGGCCCCTCCGCCTGTCGTGCGCCGGGCCAGAAAACCGCCCTCTTCTTCCAGAAGCCGGGCACGGCATTCGCGGATCGCGTTCTGATTTCTTCCGATTACCACAGTCCGGTCGTTCTGCCAGAGATAGAGCACCACATCGCCCTCGCCGATCCGATCTGCCAGATATTTCTCTACAGCCAGGTTATGCCACGGGTTCCAGGTGCGGGTCTGCACGAAATAATTTTGTTCCATGTTCGGTTCCTCCTTAAGGACGTATGTTGAAAAAGGCCGGCATGAAACAGGAATCTGTTTCACGCCAGCCCTTTTTTATTTTACATGAATCCGCAGCCCAAGGCAATAAAGGATTTTATTTTTCACAGCTTCCCGTCTGAGGCTGCAGCTGGCCAATCAGGTCATAAAGCACCAGAATGCCTTTGGCAAACGCCTCGTAAGGGGTATATTCTGCCGGACAGTGGCTTCTTCCATCCTTGCTGGGCACAAAAAGCATCACTGTGTCAATGGTCTGTCCGATGGCCAGCGCGTCATGCCCCGCGCCGCTGGGCATTCTCCGGCAGCTGTAGCCGCGCTTTCTGCAGCTTTCTTCCATAATATCCAGCATTCCCGGATTCAGATTCACCGGAGTAATGGTCAGCTTGCTGTCAATGGAATAGGACGCGCCGGTCTTTCCAGTCTCCTCGTCCAGCTCTTTCCGGATTTTTTCGGCGATCCGGTTGATTACCTCGTTGTCAGAGGAACGGATATCGATGCTGAAATCCACCTTTTCCGCCACCACATTCATGGCGCTGGGAGTCACCTTCATATAGCCTACCGTGGCCACCGTGCCCTTTCCTTCCTCCCGGGCCATGTCGCCGATTTTGCTGATGACCTTCGCCGCTATATCCACAGCGTCCTGCCGCATGTCCATGGGCGTGGTGCCTGCGTGATCCGAACGTCCGCAGATAGTGACAAGATAACGCTGGATTCCCACAATACAGTCCACCAGCCCAATCTCTGTCTGCTCCGCGTCCAGTACCGGCCCCTGCTCAATATGCAGCTCAATATAATGTCCGATAGACCCTTCCGGCCATGCCGCCTCCGAAAGCCGTTCCGGCTCCAGTCCATATTCCTTCATGGCATCGTAAACCGAAATATCATCCTTATCTGTATAATGCCGGCACTCCTCTATGGTCATCTGGCCCAGCATGCACTTGGAACCGAAATATCCTGTGCCGAACCGGCAGCCTTCCTCGTCCATAAAGGCCGCCGCCACAAAATCACAGGGAAGCTCTGCGTCTTCATCTCTCAGCAGTCTGGCAAGCTCCACAGCGCTGATTACACCGGCAATACCGTCATAATCGCCGCCATTGTAGACCGAATCATAATGGGAGCCCACCATAATACAGGGAAGACTCCGGTCTTTTCCCGGACGCACGCCGAAAATATTTCCGACGCAGTCCTCCCGCACTTCCAGGCCGGCATCCGCCATTACCTTTTTCAGATATTCCGCCGTGTAGCGCGTCTCCTGGGAAAACGGCATTCTCGTGCAGCCGCTGCCCGGCGTCGCTGTAAATTCTTTTATGTACTGCAGATCTGACTGCACCCGCTGTGTAATAAGCTTCAAATCCATCCAATTATCCCCTTTTGTTCTTATTTGCCGCTGCCGGACCGCTTTTATGATATGATCTCTCCGGTCTCATAAGATACGGCAGCCTTTTCATTGTATACATCCCTGTTCAGCTCTCCGCAGGCCTTTGCCACATTCATGCCTACCAGAACATCCACTACCACATTCATCAGTGTACGGAACATGCCGGAGAACCAGTCGATACCGATCAGAATCGCCACCGCTTCTGTGGGAAGTCCCAGTGTGGCCGCGAAGAAGGTATAGGTCACTACCATGCCGCCCGGCACAACGATGGTGCCCATGCACATCAGGAACGCCAGCAGAATCGTAAGAGCAAACTGAGAAGGTGTCAGGGTGATTCCGGTAGCCTGGCTCATAAAGAGAATCGCCAGCACATAGCACTGGGCGGCTCCGCAGCTGTTCATGGACATGCTGATGGGGCCCACAAAATCTGTTACACGCTTGCTGATACCGAACTTGGTCACCATATCCTCCATCTCTGTGGGAAGACAGATTGCGGAAGAGGTGGTGGTGATAGCCATCATGGACATTTTCGCAAATTTCTTCGGCATTTTCAAGGGGTTCACGCCGCATACCGCCGCCGTATAGGGAGAAAACAGAACATACTGAATGATATCTCCCACAAGAAGGCAGGCCAGGAATTTGATCATGGGCACGATTACCGCAAAACCCGTTCCTCCAGCCACATCAGCCAGCAGGCAGAAAATTCCGATGGGGGCAACCTTCATAACGGCCTTAATGATATTGATGACTACGCCGTTCACTGCCTTAATCAGATCCATCACCATTGTATTTCCGGTGGCGCGGCCATAGCTTCCTGCGCATACGCCAAAGAAGATGGAGAACAGAAGGCAGGGCACCATATCTCCGTTTGCCATGGAGCCAAAAATATTGGTGGGAACAAAGCTTACCAGAGTATCCTGAACGGAAGCAGCCACAACCTCAGCCGTAGATGCCTCAGCGCCGATATCCACGCCCACACCGGGCTTCACAATCAGGCCCAGGGCCAGACCGAGGCCGGCGGAAATCAGGGTAAAGATAATGATATAGGCAAAGGTTACGACGCCCATCTTTCCAGCGCCTTTTCCCTCCACGCTTCCGATAGCGGAAGCCACAGAAGTCATTACCAGCGGCACCACGGACATCTGAATCAGACGGATAAAAATAGTTCCGATAAATTCCAGATTCGAAGCCCAGGGCCCCACAAGAGAGCCGAAAATCAGACCGGCAATGGTTGCGATGATAATCCATGCTGTGAGTGACAGTTTTTTTGCTTTCATAACATTCTCCTCCTCTTCGTTTATTCAAAAATAAAGGCAGGCAATTCCCTCCGATCACCCGTCTTTGGGATTTGTCCGCCTTTTTTGCTTTATCTCTGAAGGATTCCCGGAGCGCTTCCGGCGCGCCTGCAGATTCCTTTCAGTCTTTGTCAGGGTGCAAAGCCAAGTTTTTCCGCGTACGCAAGAAGCGCTTTGCTGAAGCATTCAAGCGGCGGATTCACTGTTCCTGCTCCAATCTGGCCCTGTCCGGCCACCTTGTGGGCGATTCCTGTATTGATCACAGGCGTGATGCCTGTGGAAACCACCTTCCGGATGTCGATGCCAAGGCAGGTGCCCTGGAAGTCCCAGGTGGGAATCGAGAACATACCGTTGTGTGAAATGGTAATCTCACTCATGCGGTTGCTGATCTCCAGAGCGTCATAGAAGCCGCCTGTTCCCACAAACCGCGTCACGGCAGGCGCCGCAATCATGGCCATGCCGCCTACGCCAAAGGTCTCCGTAATGGCCGAGTCACCCATATCCGGGTTTGCCATGCTCTCATCAAAGCCTGTAAAGTACAGGCCCTTTGGCGTGTTGACCGGTCCGGTGAACCATTCCTTCCCCATGCCGCTTACGCGGATTCCGAAATCCTTGCCGTTTCTCGTCATGGCAGTCACCACGGTTCCTTCCGTCACGCCTGCGGCATAATCCATCACAGCCTTGGCAGATGCCATCATGATATTCAGGAAGAACTGATCTGTATCCGCCAGGAACTTGATCACCTGGTATTTATCCTCTTCCGGAATGTCGAGCTTCACCACAAGGGGTGCCATCTCTTTCAGGAACACAAGAGAAGCCGCAATGTTTCTCTGATGGAACTCATCTCCCATGGCAATGGCCCTGCTGACCATTACGTTCACATTCAGTCCGTTTTCCAGCGTATGAAGAGCCTTGCTTAAGACAGGTCCCAGCGTGTCTCTCATGAACCGGAGCCGTTCGATGACAGCCGGTCCGTAAGCGCCGAAGCGCAGCACCTGGCCAATTCCCTCATTCATGGTACAGTAGGCGTAATTGCCTCCTGCCATATTCTTGACCTTCAGCACCGGCATGTGCGGAGAGGTGATTCCGCCCATGGGGCCCACGAAATCCGCGTGATGGCAGGGCATGAAGCTTACCTCGCCATTGTTCAGCATATCCCAGGCCTCTTTCTCGGTCTTGGCCCATTCCTCAAACAGCAGCGCTCCTACGCAGGATCCCTGCATGGGATGTGTCATATCCTCCCACTTCATGGGCGGTCCCGCGTGCAGCAGAAGCTTTCCATGGTTAAATACATCTGTAGCCGTATAAGCCGGCACTACATCCAGCAGACAGGGAAGGCCTGCTGTAATCCGGTCGAGAACTTCCTGATTGGCATCCTCCATGGTCTTTCCATCCGGAAAGGTATAATGATTCAGGAAATCAATGGCTCTCTTCAGAGTCCTGTCTCCGCCCGCCGCGGGCCGCCATTCAAAGTGGACCACGCTGGCGCCCTGCTTCTTCAGGTCGGACGCAAATCCCTTCAGGCCCACATTGATTACACCCGGCGCTTTCTCCAGAAGCTGCATCATAGCCTGGGAAGGCTCGCTGCCGGAAACCGGAGCTGTCAGTTCTTTCCCTTCCGCCGTCGTTCTCTCCACAGCCGGAAGCTTATGGCCTGTCAGGGACAGCACAGCCTCCACTGCCTTTTCATTTCCTTCATATACGTAAGCGCCCGCATCCTGAAGCTTTCGGATCTGCTCTTCCAGATTCTGCGGATCCCGGACTGTTCCAAGCATGTTGATGACGAAGACCGCTTCTTCTCCGGCTTGCTCTTTTTCCTTCTTTACCGCCCGGATGCCTTCTGCCAGCCCGCCGGCCGGATCCTCATCGGAGCCGTAGCCGAGCACCACGTCCATCAGCACCGCCAGAGGCTCATGAATCTCTCTGGCAAGCTCCACCAGCTTGTCTTTTCGTACCTGGGAATCCATCATGGGATGAGGCTTGCCCTTGGTATACAGGTCGTCTCCCAAATCGATGATATCGCAGGCGCTGCTGGAAAGCAGATAACCTGTCTTCTCCTGAGCGTCTGTGATCCCCAAAGCTTCCCGGATCAGAAGGACAGCCTCAGAGGCAATGGTTCCTCCGGAATAAAGTCCCAGAATCTTCGGTGCGCCGGACAGCTTCTCCTCCGGAAGAGGCTGCTCCTTTTCTTCCATAACCGGAAGGCCGCAGAGACGCACTGCTTCCCTGGCCGCGTCAGTCAGAGTTGTGGAGTAAACCACATTTCCGTCCTTTACAGCCTTTTTATCTCCCAGGAAGACCACAGAACAGGGTTTTGAAAGTCCTGCCAGAATTTCTTTCAGTTCAGCTTCCACCTTCGGCGCCGGAGGCTTGGAAACCACAGTAATCACCTTCGTCTGGGGATCCCGGTCCAGCATGGCCAGGGCATTCTTCATGGTCAGGCCTCCAATCTCCTCATGAAGATCTCTTCCTCCCGTTCCGATGGCATGGGAAATGCCGCCTCCAAACCGCTCAATGGCCGCGCACACTTCCTGAATACCCGTGCCTGCCGCTCCGGCTACGCCGATGCTGCCTCTCTGAATCACATTGGCGAAGGCCAGCGGGACACCTGAAAGAATGGAGGTGCCGCAGTCCGGCCCCATCACCAGCAGGCCCTTTTCATTGCCCAGCTCCTTCAGACGGCGCTCGTCTTCCTCTGATACATTGTCAGAAAACAGCATCACGTGTTTTCCCAGCTCCAGTGCCTCTTCCGCTTCCTCCGCCGCGTACTCGCCGGGTACGGAAATCAGACACACATTGTAATTCTCTCCCAGGTCCTTTACAGCCTCCCAGCTTCTGATCTCCTGGCCGCCTTCCTTAGATCCGGCGGATTTTCCGCCCTTCAGCGCTTCCTTTACAGCCGCCAGTACGGCATCCACCGCTTCCTGGCTGTCTGCCTTCACCGCAATGACCATGTCATTCGGTTTTGCCTCTGCCATCTCCTCCGAGCCGAAGCCGCCTTTACGCATGATGTCCAGGTTCGCAGCCGTTCCCATCATGACGGAAGCGTCTTCCACGCCTTCAAAGCCTCCGAGCCTTCTGCTCAGTCTCATCAGCTCCACGGAATCCATATAGCAGTTTTTTTGAATAATCGTATGCAGCATACTTTTGTTCCTTCCCCCTGCCTCAGGCAGTTTCTCTCTGAACCGCCCTTTTATGTTCAGCAAAATGTCTTTGATAAAGAAAAAGCAGAACAACCCCCCGGCCTCTCCGTCCTCGGAATCATTCTGCTCTTTTTACTGATGCTTATTATAAAACTATGCTCTGCGCCAGGCAATGTGCACTTTTCACATAAACTCCCCCTCTGCGCAGTACAATCTGCCCATTCTCTTTCGTTTTTTCCAGACTCCGGCTAGGTTTACACAAACAGCAGCGCGGCCAGGCCTGTGAGCGCGGCTTCCACTGCCACAATAGGCAGCATAAAACGCAGCACCTCGCCCTCTCTGCCCTGGCATCCCGCGGTAGTGGTTCCCAGCAGGATCGTGGAAGGGCCTACTACGGTTCCGATGGCTCCGCCCGCGGTCTGCGCCGCCAGTATGGCAGCCTCGCTGGCGCCAATCAGCTCCGCGGCTGTCTTCTGAAAGCTCCCCATCAGAATATTGGAGGAGGTGTTGGAGGAGGTCACAAAGGCGCCGATCAGCCCCACAAAGGGCGCCGCCGCTCCGTAAAATCTTCCGCTCACTGCTGTCACTCCCTGGGCGATGATCTCCATCAGTCCGCTTCCCTTCAGAACCTGCGCCATCATAACCAGAAACAGAATTCCCAGAGAGGTGGGCACAATTTTTTTCCAGGTATCCCGGCAGATGTCCCGAAGCTGGCCCTTTTTCAGAATTTTTCTGCTCCGATAGACTCCGTAAGCAGCCAGAACCGTGAGCAGAAGCACAAATCCGGCATGGGTCAGCAGATGGAGCGCGCCATAGGTGTCAGTCGCCTCCACCGTAAAGCCCCTTCCGGTGGAGGCCTCCGGGAAGGACAGCTGAACCACCGGCTGATACAGGAAATCATGGACCGGCTTCACGAGCAGTACAAGCACGGAAACCGCAGCCAGGAGAATGAACGGAAAGACGGCCAGCCGGCCGCTTACAGCCGTGTCTTCGTTTTCCTGTTCTTTTCTTTCCTCTATGAGCCTGGATTCCATCTGCCAGGGCTTCGTATAGACTCCCAGCGAAAGAAGAATCCACGCCGCCGCAAGAGCCAGTGTCGTGGGCAGAAAAGCCGCAATCGTACTGTTCACAAAGCTGACTCCCAGCTGTCCGCCTCCCTGTATGGCCGCCATCAGAAGGACAAAGGGCAGCATATGGCGGACAGCCCGCCCTCTTCCATACAGCCAGCAGATCAGAAGAGCTCCGGCAAGATTGACTCCCCAGAGAAAGATTCCGGAGAGCAGTTCCGTCTGGAAGACCGCCGTCGTCTCGGACTGAGCCAGCAGGGCGTCCCATGCCAGCGCAAAGGTCCCGTAGGTATTGGCCCAGGCATGGCCCAGCAGGGTAATAATCACAGCCCACAGCGGACGGACTCCTATGGCCATCAGCAGCGGAGCACACACCGCCACCGGCACGCCGAAGCCTGTAATTCCCTGCAGAAAGCTTGAAAACAGCCAGCAGATCAGCAGAATCAGCACCAGCTGATCCTGGGTTTTGGAACAGATCAGCTTCCGGATGCTCTGGAAGATCCCTGCATGCTCCAGCATTTCATAAAGGAAAACCGCAGGCCAGATTACAATCAGAATATTCAGAGCGCTGAAAGCGCCCTTTTCCAGGTCCATCACCGTGACCGGCAGACTGGACTTTCCCACCAGCAGGGACGCGGCTGCAGCGCAGAGCAGGCCCAGCAGAGCCGCCCGGTCTGTCTTCATATGAAAAATGCTCATAGCCGCAAACAAAATCAAAATGGGGCAGACTGCCCCTGCCCATAACAGCACACTCATACTTCTGTTTTCTCCTTTTCCCCGGCAGACGCCTCTAAGTATTTCCGAATCATTTCCCCGGACTGCATGGCTCATATTCCAGAATCAGCCGGATTCCCGCCAGAATCCCATTCAGGGTATCGATGCCGGAGCTGTGGCCGGCGGCCGCCGTTTTCTCCAGAGCCCTGCGGATCTTCTCCTTCTGCCCCGGCTGTCCGTTTCCCCGGTTTTCCGGACAGGCAAGGCTGCTTTCCTCCTGCGTCAGACAGGCATTGACCAGCTCATGAAGGCCCATCCCATACTCTCCCCGGATGGCGCAGAGAAGATACTGGCGGCTGATGTCATTCGTTCCGGCTGAGGCTTCTCTTACGCCCTCAGCCAGTTCCCGTCCCCTTTCTTCCAGAATCCTGGGAAGCCCCGTATGGATAATCAGCAGAATTCCTGTCAGAAAATCATCTCCGGAGGGCGTGAGCCCCGGCCCAAGCCCCGTCATGGAGACCAGAATCTCTTTCAGCCCCGCAGGATCTGAAAATCCGCAGCCAAGCACCTCCCGCACCCGTTCCCTGAGAACCGCTGTCATCAGATCATCCGATTCCCGGGGCTCCGGAAAGACCGCCGCGTCCGACAATCCGCCCTTTTCCCGTCCTTTTTCCGTCAGAAATTTTTCTGTCTCAGCTCCCAGCCTCTGAAGCTGTTTTCCGGAAAGCCGGCTTCGTATTTTGGGATCCCAGCCTTCCCACGGCCCGGCCTGCCATTCTCTGCCGTCTGCCCGGACTGTGCCCTCCGCAGTCAGAAGAACACCTCCTGCGCGCCTGGCGGCACCGGCAAAGCCGGCAAATGCTCTGTCATCAAAGGGCACCGCGACGGACAGCGGTGTCAACGGAATCTCCTCCGGATGAACAGCCAGAAGGAACCCGCCCGCGGCCAGGTTGACTGTGCGCCTGTATACCGAATGCACCGGCAGCATTCTGCCCTCTTTTATAGCGGTTTCCGCATGGATCGTACCTCTCACTGACTCACATCCCTGCTTGCAAAAATTCACAAAATATGGTGTAATGAAAATCATAAGATAAGGAAGGGGAATCGCGCATGAAACTGACACTCGACTGGCTCATTCACAGGAGCACTCTCAAGGATCTGGAGCTCTTGACCTGTGCTGATCTTGCAGATACAGTTATCACCGGCATCAACATTCTGGACAATCCGGATACGGTAAAATGGTTCCATCCCGGAGAGCTTGTGCTGACCACCGGCTATATTTTTCTGGATGATGAGAAGCTGCAGGAACAGATCTTCCGGAACCTGAAGGACGCAGGCTGCGCAGCCATCGCTCTGAAGACCAGACGTTTTTTCAGTGAAATCCCGGAGCATATGATCCGTCTCTCCGAAGAAGTCCGCCTTCCCCTGATCGAGCTTCCCTACTATTATTCTCTGGCTGATATTATCAGCGTCGTGGACCGGCGGCTCTATCACCCTCAGTCACGGGCGGAAGCCCGTCCCTTTGGGGCGGCCCATTACTACGATTCCTTTTTCTGTTATCTTCTGGAGTCCGGAACAGATTCCGACGCTGCCCTGCCCCAGCTCTGCCAGTATTACGGGATTCCCTGTCCACCCCGGGCTGTCTGCGCGGTCATCAGCCGGGCCGGCGGCGCCGGACAGTTCGGCGGCCAGAAGCTGGCAAACCGCGTCCGAGAGCTGGCGAAAGCGCATAACCTGCCTTCCTCTTCCTGCTTCACCGCATTTAACCAGAATCTTCTGTGCCTCTGCCTCTTTGACGATTCCGCTCCCCTGATCCGCTCCTTCCGGGAGCTGCTTCAGGCTCTCCTGGAATCCTTCCCCGGAGAACTGTCCATCGGCACGGGAGCTCTGACAGCCGAGCCTCTTCTTTCCGCTTTCCGGAAGGCAGTCTGCATGTGCTCCCTGGATAAATATTTCCCCGATGAACATCTCTTCTATTTTTCCGACTATTTTCTGTTCTGGCAGATCGCAAAGCTGTCCGATGAGGAAAAGTCCGCCATCTGCGCCATGACCGTACAGCCTCTGGCTGACTTTGACGCGGAAAACCATACCAATCTGCTGGACACCCTGCGCATGTATTATCAGTGCCATCTCAATTCCAGCCTGGCGGCTTCACGGATGTACATACACCGCAATACCTTTTTAAAGCGGATGGAAAGGATTCAGGCACTGATAAAATTCCAGCCCGAGCACCCGGGAAATCTGTTTTCCGTCTACTATGGGCTCTGTGTCTACCTGACACTTCACTAGATTTACTTTTCTGCGTTTCTGTATACTTCCATGGCTGCCGCTACGCCCTGGCCCACATTGACCTTTACGCCGAACTGCAGCATGACTGCCTCAAGAGCGCCCAGAAGGAGCAGAATATTTCTCTTCTGGCTTGAGTAGCCCATGTTTCCGATACGCAGAATCTTTCCGTCCAGAGGACCGAAGGAGGTGGCAATTTCAATGCCGAACTCATTCAGCAGCATGGCACGGAGTGCTTTTCCATCCACACCTTCCGGAATGTTGATGGCTGTTACCACCGGCATCTTGTGAGCCAGGTCACCGAAAATGGAAAGTCCCATAGCCTGAAGTCCTGCTGTCAGCGCCTTGTCATTGAGAGCATGTCTCGCGAAACGCGCCTCCAGGGTCTCCTCCACGATGCAGCGGAGCGCCTCATGCACTGCGTACTGCATAGATGTAGCCTCGGTATGATGATTCAGGCGGCGGGGGCTCCAGTAATCCTCCAGCTGTCCCAGATCCAGATAGTTGCTGGGGATCATGGGGAGAGTTCCCGCTTTGTCATCTGCGGTACGGATACCCTTCTCTACCCGTTTTCTCTTCTTTACAATCTCCTCAATCTGCTCATTGTAGGTAATCAGAGCAGAACCGGAGGGAGCAGACACGCATTTCTGGGTTCCGGAAATACATGCGGAAAGCTTCCACTCGTCCACCTTTACCGGGGTTCCTCCCAGAGTCGCTACAGAATCCACAATCAGCAGCGCGCCATAGCGCTCGCAGAGCTTTCCGATTTCCTCCAGAGGCTGCATCATGGAAGTGGAAGTCTCGCCATGGATGCAGGCTACTGCCTTATAGCTGTCTTTCTTAAGCGCCTCTTCGATCTCTTCCGGATCAAAGACAGTTCCCCAGTCACGCTCCAGCAGGGTAATCTCAGCGCCGCAGCGTTCCAGAATTTCTGCCAGAAGATAACCGAAACGTCCGAATGCCGGAATCAGCACCTTATCACCCGGGCAGATGGCTCCTGTCAGTACAGTCTCCAGACCGCCTCTGGAAGTGGTGTCCACCACATAGGTCTGACGGTTCTTTGTCTGGAACAGATAACGCTCCATCTCCATGGTCTCATTCATCAGAGCCGTAAACTCCGGATCAAACTGTCCGAGAATATGAGCGCTCATAGCGCGGAGCACACGCGGATCAGCCTCCACCGGCCCCGGTGTCATCAGCATACGCGGTGACGGATTAATTTCTTTGAATTTCATAGTATTCATCCTCCTGATGTAAAATGCGGGACGGCCCAAAAGTCTCCCTCAGGCAAAAAGGTTCCAAGGAACTTTCCTTCCTTGGAACCCGGATGCCTCACTTGCTATATATTATAATAAGGATCCGGCATTTTTTCAACAATGTACATTCTGCACATGATTACTGTGCTTTCAATATGCACTTTACTATTTTTATCCAGCTGTAATCCGTGTCCCCGTATGTCCCTGAATTCCTTCTTTCGCTTTCTCCAGGGAAGTGATCAGCGCCTTCCGGCCTTCTCCTGATTTGGCAAACGAGACGGCGGCCTCAATCTTGGGAAGCATGGAGCCCTTCGCAAACTCTCCAGCAGCCATATACCGCTCCGCCTGAGTGGTGGTCAGGCTGTCCAGCCACTGCTGATCCGGCTTTCCAAAATGGATGGCTGCCTTTTCCACCGCCGTCAGAATCAGCAGATAATCTGCGCCCAGCTTGGAGGCCAGAAGGCTGCTGGTTCTGTCCTTGTCAATCACGGCGCTGACTCCCACCAGCCTGCCGTGATCGCTGATGACCGGAATTCCTCCGCCTCCGCAGGTGATGACAATATGGCCGGCATCCACCAGCGTCCGGATTGTGGCCAGCTCCCGGATCCGTACAGGCATCGGCGACGGCACCACCACGCGCCATCCCCGGCCGGAATCCTCTCTGCAGCTGTGTCCCTCCCGCTCCATCTGTTCCGCCTCTTCCCTGGTCATGAAATGTCCGATGGGCTTTGTGGGATTCCGGAAAGCCGGATCCTCCGGATCCACCTCTATCTGGGACAGAATCGTAGACACCTTTCGGTCCATATTCCGGCGCAGCAGCTCATACTTAATCGCGTTCTGCAGGTCAATCCCGATATATCCCTGGCTCATGGCCACGGAAAAGGGCAGAGTCACCGGTCTGTACTCCGGCTCCCGGAGGGCCAGCCCGTCCATGGCCCGCTGAATCATGCCCACCTGCGGTCCGTTTCCATGGGTCACAATGATATCCATGCCCAGCTCTGCCAGGTCCACAATCACACCCGCCGTCCGGTCAACCGCCTCTCTCTGCTTATCCACATTGTTTCCAAGCGCATTTCCGCCAAGCGCAATTACGATTTTCTGTTTCACCTCTGTCACCCCTTCTCTGCAGTTCTGCTTTCAAAAGCCGATTTTAAAAACACAAAGGGCTGTCTGCATGCTTCTGCCCGCAGACAGCCCCCGTTGGCTTATCTTAAGTTTATTTTATCAGTTCTGTCCAGAGAAGGACAATGTACAGTTTTTCTGTTTTTGAGGCTGTGTGCTGTGCAGGGTGCCCACCCGGTTTTTGAAAAGGTTATTTCCCGCGGATCGTCCAAACGCCGATTAAAGGCTGTGCAGTCTCTCCCCTACTGCTCCTCCCGGATGAATCAGCGCAAACTGCTGATTCTGAAATCCAGTCTCTTCAATAAGGGCCGCCTGCAGCGCATGAAAGAGCACACAGGACACGGTAGTGCTCGTGGTTCCCTGGCTGTTGTATTTATCCGTTTCTCTGGTGATGTACTCTTTCAGCACAGCGTCCGCTTCTCTGGCGAGTGGGGAATCGGGATTTTCCGTTACGGTAATGACCCGCACTCCCTTCTTTTTGCAGATATCCAGAATCGGCAGCAGCTCTTCTGTTTTGCCTCCTCTTGAGACAAAGAGCATCACATCATCTTTCTGAAGGAAACCGGACGCTCCGTGCACCGCCTCAGAGGGGGACAGAAAGCGGGCCGGCCTTTCGATACAGCACATCAGATGAGCAAAGTGGCGGCATGCGATTCCGGAATGGCCGCAGCCGGAGGCGCCGATTCGCTGCGCCCCGGCCAGAAGCTCCACAGCCTTTGAAAATTGTTCTTCATCTATGGCTTCCACGCTTCTGCGCAGACAGTCCGCCTCAATTTCAAAGGCCTCTTTCAGACATTTCAGACTTTCTCTCTTCATATTTTTCCGCAGCTTTGATTATTCATTCCTGCTCTTAAAGTAGTCAATGAATACGGCAATCATAATCACGATACCCTTTACGATATACTGCCAGGAAGCATCGATTCCGTACAGGTTCATTACGTTGTTTAGGATAGCGATAATCAGTACGCCGAAGACTGTACCGGATACGCTTCCGGAACCGCCTGCCATACTGGTTCCGCCCAGAACTACAGCCGCGATAGCATCCATCTCCGCGCTCTCTCCTGCTGTATGAGTTCCGGAAAACAGACGGGACGCGGAAATGATTCCTGCCAGCGAAGCCAGAAGGCTGCTGTATACAAATACAAACAGTGTAACCTTTTTGGTATTGACACCGGAATAAGCGGCTGCCTGCATATTGCCGCCAGTAGCCAGAATATGGCGTCCCAGCTGGGTACGGTTCAAAATCACTGCGGTAATGGCTACGATAATGATTACATATACAACCTGAATCGGAATCGGTCCGATATAGGTAGCCGCAATGGACTTAAAGAAATCATCGCTGACCGTAATGGTCTTAGTCGCGCTGTAGACACGGGCAATTCCTCTTCCGATATTCATAGTGGCCAGTGTAATGATAAATGGCGGGATAGTGGTAAATGCAGCTACCGCGCCGTTAAAAAGCCCAAGACATACACCAAGCAGTACGGCCAGGATAATCGCCAGTCCGGACGGCATTTCCAGATAGGAGATAAAGCCGGCGGCAAAGCATCCTACCATGGCAATGACAGAACCTACAGAAAGGTCGATGCCTCCCAGCATAATTACCAGCGTCATGCCGCAGGCCAGAAACATGTTCGTGGACAGCTGGCGCAGCACATTGGAAAAGTTTCTCCAGGCAAAGAAGGTATCGCCCAGCACAATCGTTGCTCCGACGCAAAGAACCAAAAAGGCCAGCAGCAGTCCCATATTATTCTTGATTACAGCCAGACTGCCGGACTTGCTAAAAATTCCGCTTTTCTTCTCTTTCATTGTTTTGTTCCTTTCTGACTTTGTTC
>CALWAZ010000144.1 GCA_944375725.1 uncultured Merdimonas sp.
TTACCGAATGGCTGAAAAAGAAAGGCGACCATGTCAATGTGGGCGACGTTCTTTTTACTTATGAGACGGATAAGGCATCCTTCGAATGCGAATCCACGGCAGAAGGAGAGCTTCTGGAGATTTTCTACCAGGAAGGCGACGAGGTGCCTGTTCTGGTAAATGTATGTGCAATCGGTCAGCCGGGAGATGACATTTCAGCGCTCAGAGGCGGCGGAAGCCAGGAAGCGGCCGGACAGGCGGCACCTGCACCTGCGGCGGCAGCACCTGCGCCTGCGGCAGCGCCGGCCCCCGCGGCAGCGCCTGCGTCCGGAGCTCATATGGCTCAGGCGGTCGTGATGCCGAAAGCCGGAATCACCGTGGAGGAATGTGTGATTACCGAATGGCAGAAGAAAAAAGGAGATCACGTCAATATCGGAGATGTGCTCTTTACATATGAGACGGACAAGGCGTCCTTTGAATGCGAGTCCACGGCAGAAGGAGAGCTTCTGGAGATTTTCTATCAGGATGGAGATGAGGTGCCGGTACTGGCTCCGGTATGCGCCATCGGCCAGCCGGGAGACAGCATCGAGGGCCTGAAGGATGGCACAGCACCCGCGGCAGCAGCACCTGCGCCTGCGGCAGCGCCGGCTCCCGCAGCAGCGCCTGCGGCGGCACCTGCGTCCGGAGCGCATATGGCTCAGACTGTTATCATGCCGAAAGCCGGAATCACCGTGGAGGAATGTGTGATTACCGAGTGGCAGAAGAAAAAAGGAGATCACGTCAATATCGGAGATGTGCTCTTTACATATGAGACGGACAAGGCATCCTTTGAATGCGAGTCCACAGCGGAAGGAGAGCTTCTGGAGATTTTCTATCAGGATGGAGATGAGGTGCCGGTACTGGCTCCGGTATGCGCCATCGGCCAGCCGGGAGACAGCATCGAGGGCCTGAAGGATGGCACAGCATCCGCGGCAGCAGCACCTGCGCCCGCGGCAGCACCCGCGCCTGCGGCGCCTGCAGCAGCGCCTGTACCCGCGGCAGCGCCTGCGGCATCCGGTCCGGCTAATCCGGACGCGAAGGTTTCTCCGAGAGCCAGGAAAGCGGCAAAGGAACTGGGCGTAGATGCCACAGCGGCAGCCGGAACAGGACCGCACGGACGTATTATAGAGGCGGATGTGAAGGCATACGCGGCCAGCGCGCCTGCGGCAGCAGCGCCTGCACCGGCAGTATCTGCAGCAGCACCTGCGCCCGCGGCAGCACCCGCGCCTGCGGCAGCGGCACCTGCAGCAGCAGAGCCCGAGGCAGAATACACAGATGTGAAATTCTCCGGCGTAAGACGTGCGACAGCAAAGGCCATGACAAAATCCTTAAGCACGATGGCACAGCTGACCAACTGCCATTCTTTCGACGCTACCGCGATTCTTGCTCTGAGAAAACAGCTTAAGGCAAATGGCGAAGCCATGGGAATGCCGAATATCACATTGAATGACATGATTCTTTTTGCGGTATCCCGCGTGATCCTGAACCATCCGGATCTGAACGCGATTATGCCGGAAGAGAATGTGCTCCGCAGATACAAACATGTAAATCTTGGAATGGCTGTAGACACGCCGAAGGGCCTGTTTGTGCCGACCATTTTCCATGCGGATGAGATGAGCCTTGCGGAAATCAGCGTGGAGGCAAAGCGTCTGGCAAAGATCTGCCAGGATGGAAAGGCGACTCCGGATATGCTGGCCGGCGCCACCTTCGCGGTGACCAACGTAGGCTCCCTGGGTGTGGAAATGTTCACTCCTGTTATCAATCCGCCTCAGGTAGGTATCCTGGGCGTGTGCGGAACCAGTACCCGTGTAAAGGAAGTAAACGGAGAGATCAAGACCTACCAGGCAATGCCTCTGTGTCTGACCTATGACCACAGGGCGGTAGACGGAGCGCCTGCATCCCGCTTCATGAAGGAGCTGTGCAGCGCCCTGGAAAACTTCCCGCTTCTGATGATGAAATAAACTGCCAACCAACTTTTGGGCCGGGAAAGGTTACGTCCGGTCCCGGCCCCTGCCATTTTGAACCTGTTTAGAACTGTGCGGCCACAGGAAATATGCGGTTCTAAACAAAAAGAAACCAGGAAATCCGTAAGCCCCACAGACAGGAAGTCTGTGAAATGAATAAAAAAGGAGAAAAGAACATGCCAAAGTCAATATTTGTCGATCCGGACAAAATGCGTGCTGAGGGAAAAATCACATTTGAGGATATTCCGGTTAACACGTACAAAAAATCCATACAGGAAGAGCTGGATGAAGGAAACTACACGAAGGAAGATCTGATCCGTATTTTCCGCGATATGACCATCTGCCGTGAATTTGAGGATATGCTGCATCAGATTAAGACTCAGGCGAAATACGCCGATGTGGAGACGACCTATCCCGGACCTGCCCATCTGTCACTGGGACAGGAGGCGGCAGCCGTAGGAGAGGCTTATCTGCTTGGAAAGGAAGACTTTACGTTCGGAAGCCACAGAAGCCACAGCGAGATTCTGGCAAAGGGTCTGTCCTGTATTCAGAAGCTGGATGACAAGGAGCTTCTGGACATTATGGAGAATTTCTTTGATGGAAGAACCCTGAAGGCGGTCAAGACCGCCAGCAAGGCAGAAGGCGATGTGAAAGAGCTGGCTATTGAATTTCTGGTATATGGAGCTCTGGCAGAGCTGTTTGCCCGTGAGAACGGCTTCCATAAAGGACTGGGCGGCTCCATGCACGCGTTCTTCCTGCCCTTCGGAATTTATCCGAATAACGCTATTGTAGGCGGCTCCGCCACGATTGCCACAGGCGCTTCCCTGTATAAGAAATGCAATGACAAGGAAGGCGTGGTAGTAGCGAATCTGGGAGACGGTTCTGTAGGCCGCGGCCCTGTCTGGGAAGCATTTTCCTTTGCCACGATGGATCAGTACCGTACTCTGTGGGAGGAAGGAAGAAAGGGCGGACTGCCGCTGATCTTTAATATCAACAACAACTCCTACGGAATGGGCGGCCAGACCTGCGGCGAAACCATGGGGTATGGAGAGCTGGCCCGTGTAGGCGCAGGAGTGACCGCCAGCCAGCTGCACGCAGAGCGCGTGGATGGATACAATCCGCTGGCAGTCATTGACGCGTACCGCCGCAAGCTTCCGCTTGTAAAGAGCGGCGAAGGTCCGGTGCTCCTGGATGTGGTAACCTACCGTCTGCTGGGTCATTCCACCTCTGACCAGAACGCTTACCGTACCAAGGAAGAGATCGAGGCATGGCGGGCACAGGATCCGCTGGTAACCTACCGCAAGGCGCTGGTAGAGGCCGGTGTGGCTGAGGACAGCGTGTTTGAGGAGATCTGGGCGAAGACCAAGGAAAGAATGGCGCGCATCTGCCGTCTCGCAGCTGACAAAGAAGCGTCTCCGTATCTGGATTTTGACAAGGATCCGGGAATCATTGAGCGCGTAATGTTCAATAATGGAAAGCAGCGCAATATGGATCCGACGAGAGAGCCCTCTGTCATGGGACCGAAGGAGAACTGCAAGCGCTATATGGATATTCAGAAGAAGATACATACCCATTACATGGACGGCCAGGAAGTAAGCTCCATGAAGCGCTACAATATCCGTGACGCGATTTTTGAGCCCATGTTAAATAAATATTACGAGGACCCGACGCTGATCGCCTATGGCGAGGATGTGCGTGACTGGGGCGGCGCTTTTGCCGTATACCGCGGATTTACGGATGTAATTCCCTATTCCCGTCTGTTCAACTCCCCGATCTCCGAGTCTGCCATCGTGGGCACCGGCGTAGGATATACCATGTGCGGCGGACGTGCTGTCATTGAGCTGATGTACGGAGACTTCATCGGCTGCTGCGGAGATGAAATTTTCAACCAGATGGCAAAATGGCAGGCGATGAGTGCGGGAATTCTGAAAATGCCGCTGATCCTCCGTGTATCCGTAGGCTCCAAGTACGGCGCCCAGCATTCTCAGGACTGGACATCCATGTGCGCGCATGTACCGGGCCTGAAGGTCTGCTTCCCGGCTACGCCTTATGAGGCAAAGGGCCTGATGCAGGCAGCTCTGAACGGAACGGATCCGGTGGTATTCTTTGAGAGCCAGAGAATCTACGATGTAGGAGAAAAATTCCATGAGGGCGGCGTTCCGAAAGAAGAGTACGAGATTGCCTTCGGTGATGTGGATCTCATCACAAAGGGAAGCGACGTAACGATTCTGACCATCGGCGCGACTCTCTACAGAGCGTATGACGCAGTCAAAGAACTGAAGGAAAAATATGGCCTGTCCGCAGAGCTTATCAATCTGCACAGCCTGGTTCCGCTTGATTATACAAAGATACTCGAGTCTGTGAAGAAGACCGGCAAGGTAGTTCTGGCTTCTGACGCCTGCGCGAGAGGAAGCTTCCTGGATGAGGTGGCAAAGAATATTACTGAGCTTGCCTTTGATTATCTGGATGCTCCGCCTGCAGTGGTTGGCGCCCAGAACTGGATTACACCGCCCTTCGAGTATGACAAGTACTTCTTCCCGCAGAAGGAGTGGATCCTGGATGCCATCAACGAGAAACTGATTCCTCTTAAGGGATATAAACCGGTTACCAATGTGACAGCGGAAGAGCAGATGAGAAAGCTGAAGCTGGGTGTGTAAAAAGGTGAAAACAGAATAGAGAGATTGCAGAAACCCTCCGGGTACCGTCAAGGACTCGGAGGGTTTTTCCATATATGGGAACTTAAACCAAAATGAAGTGAAGCGGAAAATTATACTTCAAAATAAAGTGAAAAATTTAAAAAATTGTGAAAAACGCATAAAAATAGAAAAGATCCTCCGGCCCAAATAGGACAGATGTTGGTAAAATACACAGAAAAAAATGTGCAATATTTACTTCATTTTAAGTTTGGATTTATGATTGAAACAGGCAAGGGGGATACGAAAGGAAGGGACTCCAATATGCATGAACTTCTTGAAAAAATTACGAAACTTTCGTCTTCGCTGCCGCGCGCTGAGAGAACTATCGCAGAGGCGCTTATGGAAAATCCCGAAGCTATTGAAAGGATGACCCTGGCGGAGATTTCCAGGGAATCTGGGACAAGCGAGGCATCCATTATCCGTTTCTGCAGACGGCTGGGGTACAGCGGTTATACAGCTCTGAAGGAAGCGTTTACACTGGCAAACCACAGAGAGCCGGCTTCACTGATTTCGATTGCCGCAGATGATGACATGTCAGTGATTTTAAATAAACTCTACAAAAATAATCTGGAGGTATTGAGCGAGACGCTTGCCATAGCGGAAAACTCTTACGATGATGTACTGGCAGTTCTCCTGCGAGCGAAATCCATTCATTTTTTTGCGGTGGGTGACGCTTATATGGCGGCAAAGCTCTCTTACATCAAGTTTAAGCGTCTGGGTGTGGAGTGCTCCGCCGAAGAAGATATCATGATGCAGATGATTACAGCCAGCAATCTGACCCGCAATGATGTGGCCATAGCAGTCTCCTATGAAGGACGCTCCAGAAATGTAGTGGATGCAATGAAAATTGCGAAGCAGAGAGGAGCTACGACAATCAGCATTACAAGGCGGGATAAATCTCCTCTTCTGGATTATACGGATATTCGTCTTCTGGTTTCGGCCAAGGACCTGACTATAGGGCGGGACAAAATCACCAGGCGGATTGCGGATCAGTTCATCCTGGAAGCTTTGTATCTGGGATACGAGGCCAGGACAGGACGGAGAAACCGGGAACAGATCCGGTACACGCAGCAGGCAATCGACTGCAATAAAATCAAGACAGGAGAAGGATAATACATGTGTAAAATAGCTGTCTCACTGCTGGAAATGGATTATGGGCATCTGGACAGAGGATTGAAGGAGATAGAGGCTGCCGGAGCGGATTATGTACACATAGACATGATGGATGGAATGTTTGTTCCGAATCTGGGAATAGGAACAAAGCTGATAGAGGGTATCCGGTCATCCGCGAATCTGGTTTTCGATGTGCACATGATGATAGAGGCTCCGGAGAGGTATCTGGAAAGAATCGGACGGGCCGGCGCGGATGTGATTACAGTCCATTATGAAGCGTGCAGAGATGTTCGGAAGGCTCTTGATATGATTCGAAGACTGGGACTGGGAGCCGGACTTGCTCTGAAGCCGGAGACGCCTCTGGAAGTCCTGGACAGAGAGCTTCTTACAAGAGCTGATGTGATTCATCTGATGACTACACATCCGGGAATGGAAGGCCAGACTTTTATTCCGGAATCACTGAATAAAATAGAGAGCCTGCGCCGGTTTCTGGACAAATGGAAGCCTGACTGTGAGATTGAGGTAGATGGAAATATTACTATGGACAATATAGAAGCGGTAGCAGCCGCCGGAGCTACGGTCATTGTATCAGGAAGAGCTCTTGTCCAGGGAAATATAACGGAAAATATCCGCAGAATGAAGCACGCGGCATATAAGGCAGAAAGCCGGATGGAGACAGCGGCTGGAATATAGCGGATAAGGCAGAAAAGGGGAAACAGTATGAAGTATGTGTTGGGAATCGATTTGGGAACAAGTGCCACCAAGACAATCCTGGTGGATGAAAATGGCATGACAAGGGCATCGGCTGAGTATTCCTATCCCATGTATCAGCCCCATAACGGCTGGGCAGAACAGGATCCGGCGGACTGGAAGAAGGCAGTGCTGACGACGATCAAGCAGGTGGTGAAGAAGTCTGGTGTCGCTCCTGAAGAGGTAGCAGGCATCGGTCTTTCAGGCCAGATGCATGGTTCCGTTCTGCTGGATGAAAACAATGAGCCTCTTGGCCGGACAATTCTCTGGTGTGATCAGAGAAGCAGTGCCCAGGCCGATGAAATGCTGGAGCTTCTTCCCATGGAAAAATGGCTGGAGATCTCGGCAAATCCTCCTCTGGCGGCATGGACTGCGGCCAAGATGCTGTGGATTCGGGAAAATGAGCCTGAGAAATATGCAAAATGCAGACATCTGCTTCTGCCGAAGGATTACGTTCGATTTGTTCTGACTGGAGAGTTTGCTACGGATGTGTCTGATGCTACGGGAATGCAGATGCTGGATGTGAAAAACAGATGCTGGTCCGATGAGATCCTGAAGGCTCTGAACATTGACAAAGGAATCCTGGGAAAGCTTTATGAAAGCCAGGAAGTGACAGGATATCTGCTTCCGGAAATCGCAGAGGAATGCGGACTTTCCACAAAGACAGCTGTGGTAGCCGGCGGAAGCGACAATGCCTGCGCGGCCGTGGGAACAGGAGTGGTAAATGAAGGACAGGCATTTGTAACTCTTGGCACATCTGCTGTGGTGTATTCTCATTTCGACCATTATATCAGTGTGCCGGAGGGAGGGCTTCATGTATGCTGCTGCGCGGTACCTGGATGCTGGCATTCCATGGGAGGTCCCATGTCGGCCGGACTTTCGATTGAATGGTTTAAGGACCGGTTCTGCCAGGATCTGGTGCAGAAAGCCAAAGAGGAAAACAGAGCCTTTTACGATATGCTGACAGAGATGACGGATGCAATACCTATCGGAAGCGAAAGGCTTATTTATCTTCCGTTTCTGATGGGAGAGAGGACACCTCATATGGATCCGCTGTACCGGGGCGCGTTTTTGGGATTGAATACAGTACATACTCAGGCCCATATGCTCCGGGCCATTATGGAAGGCGTATCCTACTGCCTGGCAGACTGCAACAACATGCTTAAAGAGGAAGGAATCCATGTGACCTCCATGCGGGCCTGCGGAGGCGGAAGCCGGAGTATTGTATACCGGAAAATGCTGGCGGATCTGTTTGAGTGTGACATTCATACGCTGGGTGAGGAAGGTGGAGCCGCTTATGGAGCTGCGATTCTGGCGGGAGTGGGAACAGGGCTTTACCCCTCTGTCCGGGAAGCCTGCGGCAGATTCATCAAGGAAAAGGATACCGTATCCTGCAATCCGAAGGACGCAGAGCTTTATAAGAAATACCACAGGGTCTATGACCATATGTATGAGGCTTTAAAGGCTGATTTTACAGAGCTTGCGAAGCTGTAAAGGAGAAAATGAAATGGCTTTTATGTACAGCGGTGAAATTTTAGACGAACTTGAAAGAGCGGTTTCCGGGATCCGTCAGGAGGAGGCAGAAGCTTTTGAAAAGCTTATCTGCCAGGCGGGAAGGATTTTCTGTGACGGACTGGGAAGGAGCGGGCTGTGCTGCAGAGCCTTTGCTATGAGACTGATGCATCTGGGACTGACCGGATTTGTCGTGGGAGAGACGGTAACTCCATCCATCCAGTCCGGGGATCTGCTGCTGGTGTGCAGCGGTTCCGGAGGCTCGGAAGCCCTGGTATCCCATGCCCGCAAAGCGAAAAAATGCGGGGCCAGACTGGCTGTTGTGACAGGAAACCGGGCATCTGAGCTGGGAAAGATGGCGGATGTTTGTATTGAGCTTGCGTCACCGCGGAAGGATGCGGTAGAAGAGACAAGCGGAACCATACTTCCCATGGGTACTCTGTTTGAGGGAGCAGCGGCACTGTTTTTTGACAATATGGTGCTGGCACTCATGAAAAGGCTTGGGGAGACAAGCGGAACCATGTTTCAGCGGCACGCAAATCTGGAATAGAATACAGCGGCCTTGAATGCCGTCTGCAAAGAGTAAAGACAGGGGAGGAAGAAGGTATGATAAAACTCGGAGTCAACACATGGCTGTGGGCGAATAAATTTGAGACACGCCATTTGTTCTGCATCGATAAAGCGGCGGAGCTGGGTGCGGAAGCCATAGATTTTTCTGTCAATGATCCGTTTCACTTTCCGGTAAAAGAGGTAAAGGAGCGGGTAAAGCAGTATGACATGGAAGTGATTGTAACGACAGCCATGCCGGCGGACTGCAACGCGATTTCTCCGGATCCTGCGGAACGGGAAGCAGCCCTGATATATATGAAGCGCCTGCTGGATATCGCCGGAGAACTGGATGCGAAAATCGTCGGAGGAGTGAATTATGTGGGTTCCGGATATCATACGGGAAAGCCCAGAACGCAGGAGGAAGTAGAGCGGGATGTGGAGTATCTGCGGAAGGCGTCGGAGTACGCGGAGCAGTATGGGATTACGATCGCGCTGGAAGCAGTAAAGCGGTTTGAGACACATTTTTTGAATACAGCCGCTCAGGCGCTGGATTTGATCAAACTTACGGAAAAGTCCAATATCAAGGTCCATCTGGATACCTTCCACATGAATATTGAAGAGGCAGATATTCCAGGTGCAATCGAACTCTGCGGAGATAAGCTGGCATACATGCATCTGGTGGACAGTAACCGGGGCACTCCGGGAATGGGTCATATTCCCTGGGTGGAGGTGTTCCAGGCCCTGAAGAAAATCGGTTATGAGGGCTGCGGGTGTATCGAGACCTTTAACCCGCAGACGCTGGATGAGACAGCGCCGCTGACTTATTTGACCAGGAAATTTGCCGACACGCCGGAAGAGCTGGCAGAGCGGGGGCTGAGATTCCTGAAAGCTGTGAGAACGATGGTTTATGATGCATAGCGCTTAGAATCTGCGCCGTTTGCATTTTGTATCAGGTTCTGACCGGTTCCCGTTTAAAGGGAGAGAGACCGGTGAACATAAAAAACATATTTTATAAGGAGGAAGAACATGAAAAAGAAAGTATTGGCATGCCTTTTGAGCTGCGCGATGACAGCGGCGCTTCTGGCAGGATGCGGAAGCGGAACGGATACCACAGAGGCTGACAGCACTACAACAGAAGAGACCGCAGAGGATACCACGGATGAGGCAGCAGAGACGGAGACTGCTGACGCGGAGACCACAGAGGGCGGACGTACCTTTGGTTATACCTACTGGGCAGCATCCGATTTCTTCTCCACTATCGGCGATACTCTGACAGAGGAAGCAGCCAAGAATGGCGATGAGGTTATCATTGTGGACGCACAGCAGGATCAGGCTACCCAGCTGAGCATTATCGAGGACTTTATTACACAGGGTGTAGACGCTGTATTTCTGAATCCGGTAGACCGTGAAGGAATTGAGCCGGCTCTGGACATGCTGAACGAGGCAGGAATTCCCATTATTAATATTGATACTGCTGTAGCAAACCTGGACAAGGTAGATTCCTATGTGGCTTCTGATAACTACGGAGCAGGCGTACAGTGTGCTGAGAAGCTTATTGAGCTTATTCCGGACGGCGGAGAGATTGCGATTCTGGATTATCCGGCGAACTCTGCATGCGTGGATCGTGTAACAGGCTTCACAGATACTCTTGAAGGAACAAACTTCACAGTAGTAGCGCAGCAGGACGCAGAAGGAAAGCCGGATCCGGGACTTCAGAAGACCCAGGATATTCTGCAGGCAAATCCGGATATCGTAGCTGTATTTGGCGCAAATGACCAGTGCGCACAGGGCGCATATGCCGCTATCAATGAGGCTGGTTCCTCTGCGGTTGTACTTGGCGTAGATGGCTCTCCGGAGGGCAAGGAATACATCGCGGAAGGCGGCGCTTTCGTAGCTACTGCTGCGCAGTCTCCGATCAAGATGGCTCAGGAGGCCATGGCTACCGCTTACGCGGTTCTGAATGGTGAAGACTTTGAGACTGAGATTTATGTTCCGACCTTCATCATTGACGCAAGCAACGTTCAGGATTATATGGACGGCTGGCAGTAATAGAGCAGACAGCATCAGGGTCAAAAAAGAAAATTCACAGTCCGCGCGGGGATTTCCTGCGCGGACTGTGAATCAAAGAGATAAGAGGAGGAATCGACTTGAGCACCTTACTGGAAATGAAGGGAATCAGCAAATCGTTCAACGGCGTTCCGGCTTTGCGTGATGTACAGCTTTCTCTGGAGAGTGGTGAGGTACACGCCCTGCTCGGCGAGAATGGAGCGGGAAAATCCACGCTTATCAAAATCCTGGGCGGCATTTACAGCAAGGATTCCGGGGAGATTTACATCAATGGTAAGCCAGTTGAAATTACAAGTGTAAAGGAAGCGCGGGAGAACGGCATCAGCATTATTCACCAGGAACTTATGATGCTGCCGCAGATGAGTATTTATGAGAATGTATTCCTGGGACAGGAATACAAGAATGGCGGTTTTATCAAACGCGGAGATATGATTCAGAAGACCCAGGAAATGCTGGAGTTCTTTTCACTGGATCTGGATCCGAGGGAAAAACTGGGGCATCTGCCGATAGCACAGCAGCAGATTATTGAGATTATCAAGGCTATTTCTTTCGGCGCCCGTATCATTGTTATGGATGAACCGACTTCTTCCCTTTCGGAAAAAGAGGTTGATTTTTTGTTCTCCGCAATCCGGCGGCTGAAAAAAGAAAATGTAGGTATTATCTATATTTCCCACCGGATGTCGGAATTGGATGAGATAGCAGACCGTGTAACCGTAATGCGGGACGGTGAATATATATCGACAGAGGTAATAGGAAAGATTACCCGTGATGAGCTGATTACAAAGATGGTAGGCCGTACACTTGGGGACTATTACATACATACCCATACACCCTCTGATAAGGTTGTGATGAAGGTTGAAAACTACAGTGACGGCACAAGCGTAAAAGGAGCGTCTTTTGAACTGCATCAGGGAGAAGTGCTGGGCTTTGCCGGGCTGGTAGGAGCAGGCAGAAGTGAGCTGATGAACTGTATTTTCGGAGTGACAAAGAAGACGTCAGGTTCTCTGGAGCTGGATGGCAGGCCCGTGGAAATCCGGAATGTCCGGGAGGCCATGAAAGAAGGACTGGCGCTGGTGCCGGAGGATCGGAAGCAGGAAGCTCTCTATCCGGATCAGAGTGTGCGGTACAACATGACCATTGAGGTTATGAATAAATTCCTGAAGGCAGGCCGTTACAATGCGAAGGCAGAAAACAGCATTGTAGATGAATATGTAAAGAAGATGTCAGTCAAGCTGGCCTCCCCGTTTCAGCGGATTGTCCGTTTAAGCGGAGGAAATCAGCAGAAAGTCATTATCGGCCGGTGGCTGGCCAGTGATCCGAAAATTCTGATTCTGGATGAACCCACCCGCGGCGTAGATGTAGGAGCCAAGGTGGAAATCTATGAGATTATTGATAACCTGGCAAAGGAAGGGGTATCCATTATCGTGGTATCCTCAGAGCTTCCGGAGGTTCTCGGCGTGAGTGATCGAATCATTGTGATGGGAGAAGGTCAGATTCGAGGCGTTCTGAGCCGGGAAGAGGCAAATCAGGAACGTATCATGTCTCTGGCAACCACAGAATAAATCAGAACAAAGTCAGAAAGGAACAAAACAATGAAAGAGAAGAAAAGCGGAATTTTTAGCAAGTCCGGCAGTCTGGCTGTAATCAAGAATAATATGGGAC
>CALWAZ010000145.1 GCA_944375725.1 uncultured Merdimonas sp.
TTTGGCGGTTGTATCCCCTACCAGAATGTGGTATACTTGAGCTAGCAAAAAAGCGTAAAGGAGTTGATTTTATGCGTTATATTATCAGCGGAAAGAACATTGATGTGACAGAGGGGCTTCGCACAGCGATTACGGACAAGCTTGGGAAGCTGGAGCGCTATTTTACTCCGGACACGGAAGTGCAGGTGACCTTAAGTGTCGAGAAAGAGCGGCAGAAAATTGAAGTTACGATTCCTGTAAAGGGCACGGTGATCCGCTCCGAGCAGGTGAGCAATGATATGTATGTATCCATCGATCTGGTGGAAGAGGTAATTGAACGGCAGCTGCGCAAATATAAGAATAAAATCGTTCAGCGCGAGCAGGGCGGCGGAAGCTTCCGTCAGGAATTTATCGATAAAGAGGCTGAGGATGAGGAAGTGCGCATCATCCGCACCAAGCAGTATGACTTAAAGCCCATGTATCCGGAAGACGCCTGCGTGCAGATGGAGATGCTCGGACACAGCTTTTACGTGTTTGTGAACGCGGAGACCGATCAGGTCAATGTGGTTTACAAGAGAAAAGGAAATACCTACGGCCTTCTGGAGCCGGAAAGATAAGACCGGAAAAGAAGCGGAGAGAAAAGACAGAAATAGAAACAGAATCATGCCGGGGCGGGAAAAATTCCCGCCCCGGTTTTTTGCTTAGAAAGGCGCTGAGGGCCGCCGGGAATTTCTTTTCTTGAATAATCCTCCATATAGTGCTAAAATACAAAACGGAGTATTGTCTGAAGTAAAAAAACGCAGGCTGCGGGCGGCTGAAGGCCGCCGGGAAAAGCAGCGGCGCGAAGATTGGAGTAATCAGATGGGTTTTTTAACAAAGGTGTTTGGTACACACAGCGAGCATGAGCTTAAGCGGATCTATCCGATCGTAGACCGCATTGAGGCTCTGCGTCCGGAGATGATGAAGCTGTCGGACGAGGAGCTTAAAGGAAAAACAAAAGAGTTTAAAAAACGTCTGGAGAATGGTGAGACCCTGGACGATCTGCTGGTGGACGCTTTCGCGGCAGTGCGTGAGGCAGCCAGACGTGTGCTTGGCATGGAGCATTACCGGGTACAGCTGATCGGCGGAATTATTCTGCATCAGGGCAGAATTGCCGAGATGAAGACAGGTGAAGGAAAGACCCTGGTTTCCACGCTTCCCGCGTATCTGAACGCGCTGGAAGGAAAGGGTGTTCACATTGTTACGGTCAACGACTATCTGGCGCACCGTGACGCAGAGTGGATGGGAAAGGTGCATGAAGCCCTGGGCCTGACTGTGGGCGTAGTACTGAATGGCAGCACAGGCGATGAGCGGCGCGCGGCTTATGCCTGCGATATTACCTATGTGACAAATAACGAGCTTGGTTTCGATTATCTGCGTGATAATATGGTAATTTACAAGGAACAGCTGGTGCAGAGGGATCTGCATTATGCTATCATCGACGAGGTGGACTCAGTTCTGATCGATGAGGCCCGTACGCCGCTGATTATTTCCGGACAGAGCGGAAAGTCCACAAAGCTCTATGAGGTCTGCGACGTTCTGGCGAAATCCATGAAGCGGGGCGAGGCCAGCGGAGAATTCTCCAAGATGAATGCCATCATGGGCGAGGAGATTACGGAGACCGGCGATTTTATTGTCAATGAAAAGGATAAGATTGTAAACCTGACTGCCGACGGCGTCAAGCGGGTGGAGGAGTTCTTCCATATTGACAACCTGGCAGATCCGGAAAACCTGGAGATCCAGCACAATATTATTCTGGCTCTGCGGGCTAATTATCTGATGCACAGGGATCAGGACTATGTGGTAAAGGATGATCAGGTCCTGATCGTAGATGAGTTTACAGGACGTATCATGCCGGGCCGCCGTTATTCCGACGGACTGCATCAGGCGATTGAGGCCAAGGAGCATGTAAAGGTAAAACGGGAAAGCAAGACCCTTGCAAATATTACATTCCAGAACTTCTTCAATAAATATGAGAAGAAAGCCGGTATGACCGGTACGGCTCTGACAGAGGAGAAGGAGTTCCGCGAGATCTACGGCATGGACGTTATCGAGATTCCCACGAACCGTCCTGTTATCCGAAAGGATCTGGATGATGCCGTATATAAGACAAAGAAAGAAAAATTCCATGCGGTAATCGAGGCGATCAAGGAAGCCCACGCAAAGGGACAGCCGGTCCTGGTGGGTACGATTACGATTGAGACCTCGGAATACTTAAGCGGCCTTCTGCGCAAGCAGGGGATTCCCCATGAGGTGCTGAATGCCAAGTTCCATGAGCGTGAGGCGGAGATCGTGGCGCTGGCCGGACAGCATGGAGCTGTGACCATTGCCACCAATATGGCCGGCCGTGGTACGGATATCAAGCTGGATGATGAGGCGAGGGCGGCAGGAGGCCTGAAGATCATCGGTACAGAGCGCCATGAGGCGAGACGTATTGATAATCAGCTGCGCGGCCGTTCCGGACGTCAGGGAGATCCGGGTGAGTCACGTTTCTATATTTCTCTGGAAGACGATCTGATGCGTCTGTTCGGCTCCGAGCGTCTGATGAACATTTTCAACGCTCTGGGCGTGCCGGAAAATGAGCAGATTGAGCACAAGATGCTGTCTGACGCCATCGAGAAGGCGCAGAAGAAGATCGAGAGCAACAACTTCGGAATCCGTAAGAACCTGCTGGAATATGACCAGGTCATGAACGAGCAGCGTGAAATCATCTATGCGGAGCGCCGCCGGGTACTGAACGGCGAGAGCATGCGTGACGCCATTTACAAGATGATCACAGATACAGTGGAGAACGTGGTAGACAGCCTGATTGGAGACGATCAGGATAAGGCAGACTGGGATCTGCTGGGCTTAAATGAGACACTGCTGCGCACGATTCCGCTGCAGCCTGTCACTCAGGAGCGCATTGCGGATAAGAAGAACAAAAACGAGCTGAAGCATATGCTGAAGGAAGAGGCCGTGAAGCTTTACGAGCTGAAGGAGGCTGAATTCCCGAACCCGGAGATGCTGCGTGAGCTGGAGCGTGTATTCCTTTTGAAGGTCATCGACCGAAAGTGGATGGATCACATCGACGATATGGATCAGCTCCGCCAGGGCATCGGCCTGCAGGCATTCGCCCAGCGTGATCCGCTGGTAGAGTATAAGCTGAGCGGCTATGAGATGTTCTCAGCCATGACGGCCAGCATCCAGGAGGAGACAGTCCGGATTCTGATGCATGTGCGCGTGGAGGAGAAGGCAGAGCGTGAGCAGGTGGCCAAGGTAACCGGGACCAACAAGGATACCAGCATGGCAAATGCACCGAAGAAGCGTGAGACCGCCAAGGTATACCCCAACGATCCCTGTCCCTGCGGCAGCGGAAAGAAATATAAGCAGTGCTGCGGAAGAAAAGCCTGACGAAGGTGAGAAAGACCGGGGCTGTGGAAGCCGAATGGAAAATAAAACAATAAGAAAGCCGCAGGCGGCGGAACAGGAAGAATACTGTCCGCTGCCTGCGGCTTTTTACATTTCCGAGATCTGGGATCTGTGCGGAAAATTCAGATGGCTGACGCCTAGAAAATTGCGGATGCACACACAGGCGGCTCCCAGAAGGATGGAGGTATCCTGAAGCCCGGAGGGAACCAGACGACAGTAGGAACGCATGCGGTTGCGGAGTCTGTCCTGAATGCTCTGCAGCACCTCCGGGAAATAAGTAGTAAAGGAACTGTTGATCACAATAATATCCGGATTGAAGGTGTTCAGAAGATTGTTGATGCCTACAGCCATATATTGTACAAATTCATCGAGAAGCTGGAAGGCATCGGGGTCCTGTCTTCCGCAGGCGGCCACAAAGGCGTCAATATCAGCCTTTTCCAGGCTCAGCCTGTCTGCGTACTGACGCAGAATAGCCCGTTCGGACGCGTACTGTTCCAGACATCCGAGATTCCCGCAGGGACAGGGACGGCCGTTGGGCTCGATAATCGTATGGCCGAATTCCCCGGCGCTTCCATTGGCTCCGGTGTACAGCGTATTGTCGATGATGACTCCTATGCCGATACCAGAATGGACACTGACTCCAATCAGATTGGGCACATGGTAATAAAAGGCATGCTCCCCCAGAACGGAGAGATTGGCCTCATTGTCCAGAAACACGGGGATATGAAACTCTGCTTCCAGTGTCTCGCGGAAGGGAAGTTCCGCGTAGGAGGTGTACGGAGTAAACAGAACCTCGTTCTTCCATACCATGCCGTGGATGCCCAGGCAGATACCGATCACGCCCCAGGGAGAGGGCGGCAGAGGAGCTGTCATCTCGCGCACGATGGAGCTTAAAAGAGGAAGGATAGTATCCCTGCCGGCTGTATTGGGATACTGCTTCAGACGGCAGTTTTCCCCCAGAAGGTTGGAGGTCATGGCAGAGATGGTATCCACATTCAGATCGATGGAAAGAACGTGGCCGCAGGAAGCGTTGAAGGTCAGAAGAATGGGCTTGCGCCCCAAGGAGGTATCATCGCTTCCCACTTCGATTACCAGTTTTTTTTCAAGCAGTTCCGAAACAATCGCTGAGACAGTAGCCTTGGTAAGCCCTGATTTTTTGGATAAAGCTGCCCGTGAAATCTTTCCTTCCCGTAAAATAATCTCCAGAATCAGATGAATATTGATATCCCTTATCAGTTCCTTGCTTCCTGTTCTCATGTTTTCTGCCGCCTTTTCCGAGCTGTATTCTGCCGGCTTTTTTCAGCCGAATAAAATAAGTTTCATAGTATTTCCAGTATAATATACTTTGTTGGGAAAGTAAACGAAATACTTGCATTCATATTGATAAAATGCTACTATAATTTCAAATTAATTTAGTGACAAAACTAAGGATGCGGAAATGAAAAGAAAAAAAATAAGCTGGGCAGCGGCGGCGGTCTGTTTTCTGCTGATGCTTTTCGGCGTTACGATTTACACAATCGGGGCTTTTCGCAAAATCGCGCAGGAGATTTCAAGCCGGGAAGAAATGGCCACAGATACATACAGCTCTTATTATGCACTGATCTCGGAAAACGATGACAGTCTTCTGTGGGATTCAATTTATGAGGGAGCCAGAAAAGAGGGAGTGGAGAACTGGGACGCCTGCGTGGAATTCTTTGGAGACCGCCTGGTTTCTGAATGCACGGTGGAGGACAGAATGCAGATGGCCATAGACGCGGGAGTGGATGGAATCATTCTGAACGGCGACGGAAGCGCGGAACTGGACGAGCTGGTGCGGGAAGCCAGGAAAAACGGGATTCCGGTGGTGACGGTGCTGAACGACAGCGCCGAGGACATTCGCCAGTGTTTTGTGGGAGTAAACAATTATAATCTGGGCAGAGAATACGCGGATCGGATCTGGAGTCTGGTCTGGGAACTGCAAAGCAGCTGCCAGGTTCAGGTGCTGCTGAATTCGCGAAATGAGGACCCGGGGAAAAATACCCTGCTTTTGGGTCTGCGGGAACGGCTGGAAAAGAAGATGGAGCAGCAGGACTGGGAGCCGCAGATCCAAATCAGCGCCACGGCGGTGGATGGAAATGATGCGTTTCAGACCGAGGAGATCATCCGCCAGATTATGGTGGACGCAGGCAGCCAGCCCAGGATTCTGGTCTGTCTGAGTGAGGCTGATACCAGGAGGGCTTATCAGGCGGCCGTGGATTACAACCGGGTGGGCGATGTGCGGATTCTGGGGTATTATGAGTCCCGCCAGGTACTGGAGGGAATAGAAAAGAATATTATAGATTCCACCATCACCGTGGATGGAGAGCAGGTAGGCAGGCTCTGTGTGCAGGCGCTGGGGGAATACCGGGACACGGGCTATGTAAATGGCTATCTTCCTGTGGATACCTGTCTGATAGACAGGGAAAATGTGGAAGAATACCTGGAACAATATCTGGAACAATATCCGGAACAGGGGGATATGTCATGAAAAAATGGGAATCTCTGTCTATTCGGTTCAAGCTGACTTCGGCTTTTCTCTTTACACTTCTAATCTTGTTTTTTATCAATCTGTTTTTATATCTGAACGTAAATTCCATGCTGGAACAGGTCAATGAGGTATATCAGAGCAACAGCAGCCTGAACAGTCTGTCAGAGACACTGGAAACAGTTCAAAACAGCATGACGGAATATCTCAGCGTGAAGAGTACGGATACACTGGATGCCTATTACCAGAGCTGCCAGGAGCTGAATCAGCAGCTTCAGTCTCTCAATGGAAACATCTGCGGGAATGAGATGCTGATGATGGAAAGGAATATCCGGAACATGACGGAAGAATATCTGTCTGTGACAGACGAGGCCATGCAGGCAAAACGCGGACGCAATATCGAGCGGTACGGGCAGAAATATGAGGAGGCGTCCCGGAAATTCGAATATATCAATGAATGGATTTACAGTCTGAATAATCTGCGGTTTGAAGCAAATACGGACAGCTATCTGACGCTGGTGGGAGCGCTGCATATCTTTAAAAACTTCAGCCTTGTCATTCTGATTCTGGCGGGGCTGGCAAATGTTCTTTTGATTTATATGCTGGCAAAAAACATCACGGGTCCCTTAACCATGCTGGCCGGGACAGCCAACCAGGTGGCGGGAGGCAGGCTGGATGTGGATCTGGTCCAGGTCCAGGGCCGCGACGAAGTGGCGGTGGTGACCCGGGCTTTTAACCAGATGATCGAGAGTATTCGTCTGAATCTGGAGCTGACAAAGGAAAATATGGAAAAGGAAGCGGCTATGAAGGAAAAGCAGCTGATGATGGAGAGCCATTTGAAGGATGCCCAGCTTAAATATCTTCAGGCTCAGATTAATCCTCATTTTCTTTTCAATACACTGAACGCGGGAGCCCAGCTGGCCATGATGGAGGGAGCGGAGAAAACCTGTCTCTTTGTGGAAAACATGGCAGATTTTTTCCGATATAATGTGAAAAAGATCAATCAGGAGGCCACACTTCAGGAGGAACTGGAGCTGGTGGACAGCTATCTCTATATTATGAATGTGCGCTTCAGCGGAGAGATTCATTTCAGCAGCAGAGTGGATCCGGAGCTTCTGCGCGTGAAGGTGCCGAGCATGATTCTTCAGCCCATTGTGGAGAACGCGGTCAGCTACGGCATCCGGGGTATCGACTGGGAAGGCTGGATTCTTCTGACTGCGGAATGGGAGGAAGGAAGGATCCGGATTTCCATCCGGGATAATGGTGTGGGTATGAGCAAAGAAAAAATCCGGGAGGTTATGGAAGGAAAGACACCAAGGACAGATTTATCCCGAAACTCCACAGGCATCGGTCTGGGAAATGTGATCAGCCGTCTGCGTCTGTATTATAATACAGAGCGGGTTCTGGAAATACGAAGTGAAGGAGAAAACAGGGGAACAGAAGTGATTCTGTATCTGCCGGATTCGGAGATGGGGGAGGGAGAGGAACATGTATAAGATTATGCTGGCGGATGATGAGGGGATCGTGATCGATTCTCTTACCTATATCATTCAGCAGAATTTCGGAAAGAGCTGCGAGACAGCTTCCGCAAAAACCGGGCGGAGCGTGATAGAGCTTGCGGAAAGCTTTCGACCGGATATTGCTTTCATGGATATTCAGATGCCGGGAATCAACGGGATCGAGGCCATGAAGGAAATCAAAAAGAACAATTCCGGCATCATTTTTATCGTAATGTCTGCTTATGATAAATTTGATTATGCCAAGGAAGCCATCAATCTGGGCGTTTTGGATTACCTGAACAAGCCGGTGAACCAGAAAAAGATTGTGAGCGTGCTCCAGAAGGCCATGGATCTGATTGACGCTAGAAGAGAGAAGCGGAGCCGGGATCTGGAGATTAAGGAGAAGCTGGAATTTGTAGTTCCGGTGATTGAGCAGGGCTTTATCATGGCGGGACTCCTTCAGGACGGAGAAACTTCAGGCCTGGAAAATTACCGGGAGCTTCTAGGCATGAAGGAGAACAGCATGTTTACGCTGGTGCTGGAATTCGGTGAGGAAATCCGGGATGAGCGGATGACAAACCCTGTGGGGACAGGGGTGCGCCTTCAGCGCCTTTACCCCCGGGTCCGTGATATTATCAAGGATTATTACCATTGTTTCATAGGGCCTCTGATGACAAACAGGCTGGTCTGCTGTGTGCCTACCCAGATGGAGCAGGGAGACTATGACAGCAGAGTGAGGGATGTGGAACGATGCCGTCAGATGCAGAGAAAAATATCCGAATACACAGGCCTTACCTGCAGGGTGGGAATCGGCAGCATTCTGCCGCCGGAAAAAATGGCCGAATCCTACCGGGACGCTCAGAAAGCTCTGGAGATTGGAAAGGGAAGCGTAGCCCACTGCCGGGATCTCCCCGTTTTCTGCGGATATGAGCCGGATTATCCTCTTCATTTGGAAAACAGGCTTTTCGACTGCATTAAGACCGGAAAAGCGCAGGAGGCTAAAGAAGCGGCGAGGGTTTATTTTGACTGGATGGAGGAGACGCAGAAGGATTATGAGCCGAATATCCGCCTGAAGGCCCTGGAATTTGTACTCTTTATGGAGTATGTGGCCTATAAAAGCGGCGGCATGGTATACCGGTTCCGGGACCGGGCCGAGTATCTGGAGCTGATTGAAAAAGCAGATCTGGACAGAATCCGTTCCTGGTTTATACAGAAAGCTGAGGCGGCTGCGGGAAATGTGGCAGGACAGAAGAAAGAATATTCCAATGAGATGATTGAAAGAGCCCAGGAATATATCCAGCAGAATTACAGGAAGGACTTATCTCTGGAGGAAATGTCCAGACGGATGGATATGAGTCCTTACTATTTCAGTAAACTGTTTAAGGAAGTGACAGGCTCCAATTTCGTGGAATATGTAACGGGGCTCCGGATGAAGCGGGCCAGGGAACTGCTTCTGGAGGGAAGCAGGAGCATCAAGCAGATCTGCGCGGAGATCGGCTATGGAGATCCCAATTATTTCAGCCGGATCTTTAAAAAGTACACCGGATGCACACCAACGGAGTTCAGGGAGGGAAAACAATGAGAAGAAAAAGGAAATACCTCCGGGCTGTGCTGCTGCCTGTTCTCTGTCTGGGACTTTTGGCAGGCTGCGCGTCAGGAAGACGGCAGAGAGCAGCCTCCCGTCAGGGAGAGGACAGCGGCAGAGTTCAAATTGGGCTTTCTTTCGATTCCTTTGTGATTGAGCGCTGGCAGCGGGATCGGGACGCCTTTGTGGCGCGGGCCTCGGAGCTGGGCGCGGACGTGAATGTGCAGAACGCCAATGGAAATGTGGAGGAGCAGATAGCACAGATCGAATATCTGATTGAGAAGGATATGGATGTGATCGCTGTCATCGCCGTGGATTCCCAGAAGCTCTCGGATGTGGTGGAAAAGGCAGAGAGGGAAGGAATTTACGTGATTGCCTACGACCGCCTGATTCAGAACGCGGGCGTGGATCTGTATATCAGTTTCGACAATGAGCGGATCGGCCAGATGATGGGAGAAAGTATCGCCGCGAATACGCCGGAGCACGGAAAGGTCTTTATGATGTGTGGCTCTCCGGAGGACCATAACGTGTCTCTGGTGGAAAATGGTTTTTACAGTGCTCTGGAAAAGACAGATCTGGACATTGTGGAAACTGCCTATGCGGATAACTGGCTGGCGGAAATCGGATATACGGCTGTGGGAAGCTACCTGGACGCGGGGGGAACCCTCGATGCCGTGATGTGCGGCAACGATGATATTGCGAGCCAGGTTATCAAAGCCCTGTCTGAGCGCCGGCTGGCCGGGGAGGTCTGTGTGGTGGGACAGGATGCGGATTTGGGGGCCTGTCAGCGTATTGTGGAAGGAACCCAGACCATGACAGTCTACAAGGCTGTGGAGACGCTGGCCATACGGGCCGCGGAAAGCGCGGTGGCGCTGGCCCGGGATGGAGAGGTGAAGACAGGGGGGACTTATTTTGACGGAACCTTTGAGGTGCCTTACATCGGCCTTGAACCGGTTGCGGTGACAAAGAGCAATATGCAGGTGATTATCAATGACGGATATCATTTGGAGGAGGACATCTATCTGAACGTGGAAAGGGAATAGAACAGGCTGCGGCAGGACAAATTTGTTTTGTCCTGCTTTTTTCTGCAAAAATATGCTACTAGTTTGTTTAATGAATAAACTAATTAGCAAGAATTTCAAGGAAGGAGACAACTATTTGCTAGGGGAGTCATGCTATAGTTTTCTTATCAAAAAAATATCTTCAAAGGGAGGAAAGAACATGAAAAGAAGATTCTTAAGCGTGCTTCTCGCAGGTGCACTCGCAGTCTCCATGCTGGCTGGCTGTGGCGGAGGAAACAAGGATGCGGCAGAGACCACGACCGAAACGACAGACACAGCTGCAGAGGATACGGCAGAGACAGAAGAGACGGACACCACAGCGGCAGGCGGCGGTCTGATTGGCGTATCCATGCCGACCCAGGACCTGCAGAGATGGAATCAGGATGGTTCCAACATGAAGTCCGAGCTGGAAGCGGCAGGCTATACGGTAGAGCTTCAGTATGCTTCCAACGATATTTCCACACAGGTATCTCAGATTGAGACTATGATTTCAAATGGATGTGAGCTTCTGGTTATTGCCTCCATCGACGGAGATTCCCTTGGAACTGTTCTGGCTCAGGCAAAGGAGCAGGGCATTCCGGTTATCGCCTATGACCGTCTGATTATGAATTCCGACGCTGTTACCTACTACGCTACCTTCGACAACTATCTGGTAGGAAAGACACAGGGTCAGTACATCGTAGACGCGCTTGACCTTGAAAACGCGGACGGACCGTTCAATATTGAGTTTGTAACCGGTGACCCGGGTGACAACAATGTAAACTTCTTCTTCGGCGGCGCTATGGATGTCCTGCAGCCCTACATCGATTCCGGCAAGCTGGTAGTTCCCTCCGGACAGATGACAAAGGAAGAGGTTGCTACCGCAAACTGGGCGACAGAAACAGCGCAGTCCAGATTTGAGAATATCCTGTCATCCTATTACGCAGACGGAACGGAGCTTGACGCGGTGCTGGCGTCCAACGATTCTACCGCTCTGGGCGTAGCCAACGCTCTGGCAGCGAACTACACAGGCCCGTACCCGATCCTGACTGGTCAGGACTGTGACAAGCCTAATGTAAAGAATATCGTGGATGGAAAACAGTCCATGTCCGTATTTAAGGATACAAGAACTCTGGCCAGCCAGGTTGTAAAGATGGTAGAGGCTGTTATGGAAGGCGGAGAGGCTGAGGTAAACGATACCGAGAGCTATGACAACGGAACAGGAATCATCCCCTCTTACCTTTGCGAGCCGGTAGTTGTGGATGCGTCCAATTATCAGGAACTGCTGATTGATTCCGGATATTATACAGAGGCTGACATTCAGTAATAAGGCAGAGTGAAACACGCAGGCGGGGGCAGAGCTTCCCCGCCTGTTTTAAGAAAAGAGCGGCAGTCCAAAGAGCCCGGGGCTTTCAGGCTTCCGCCGGACAGGGAGGGGTTTACTTGGCAAAAATTTTGCTGGAAATGAAAAATATCACCAAAACATTCCCTGGTGTCAAAGCACTGGATAATGTAAATCTCCAGGTAGAAGAAGGAGAAATCCATGCTCTGGTCGGAGAGAACGGAGCGGGGAAATCTACCCTGATGAATGTCTTAAGCGGTATTTATCCTTACGGCACTTATGAGGGTGATATTATTTATGACGGTGAGACGTGCAGATTTTCAAAGATTAAAGACAGTGAGGAGAAGGGGATCGTCATCATCCATCAGGAGCTGGCGCTGATTCCCTATATGACTATCGGGGAAAACATGTTCCTCGGCAATGAACGCGGAAAAAAAGCCGCCATTGACTGGAATGAAACCTACGGTCAGGCGGATGTGCATTTAAAGACAGTAGGGCTGAAGGAGTCTTCAAGAACGCTGGTTAAGGATATCGGAGTAGGAAAGCAGCAGCTTGTGGAGATTGCCAAGGCTCTGGCGAAAAAAGCAAGGCTTCTGATTCTGGATGAGCCTACGGCCTCCCTGAATGAGACGGATTCCCAGGCGCTTCTGGATCTGCTTTTGAAATTCAAAAAAGAGGGCATGACCTGCATTATTATTTCTCATAAACTGAACGAGGTGGCGTATGTGGCGGATAAAATCACGGTCATCCGTGACGGTGCTACCATTGAGACACTGGTAAAGGGCGTGGATGAATTTTCTGAGGAGCGGATTATCAAAGGTATGGTAGGCCGTGAGATCGCTGACCGGTTTCCCAAGCGGCCGGATGTGAAGATTGGCGGAGTCAATCTGGAGGTCAGAAACTGGACCGTATACCATCCGCTCTATTCGGAGCGCAAGGTAGTGGATAATGTCTCCATCAAGGTACATAAGGGTGAAGTGGTAGGAATCTCCGGCCTGATGGGAGCAGGACGGACGGAGCTGGCCATGAGTATTTTCGGAAGAAGCTATGGAACGAATATTTCCGGACAGCTCTTTATCAATGGCCAGGAGGTTCATCTGAAGAATGAGCGGGACGCCATCAATCACAAGCTGGCCTATGTGACAGAGGACCGGAAGGGCAATGGCCTGATTCTGTCCAACTCCATTAAGACGAACACGACTCTGGCCAATATGGCCGGTGTATCCAGACACGGCATTATCGACAAGGATGAGGAGTATGCCGTGGCGCAGGAATACAGGGAGAAGCTGAGAACCAAATGCCCGACGGTAGAGCAGAATGTGGGAAATCTTTCAGGAGGAAATCAGCAGAAGGTTCTTCTGGCCAAGTGGATGTTTGCGGATCCGGATGTACTGATTCTCGATGAACCCACAAGAGGTATTGACGTAGGAGCCAAGTATGAGATTTACTGTATCATCAATGAGCTGGCGGCAGCAGGAAAATCCATCATTATGATTTCCTCAGAGCTGCCGGAGGTCCTTGGCATGAGCGATCGGATCTACGTCATGAATGAGGGAAGAATCGTGGGCGAGCTGTCCCATGAGGAAGCGACTCAGGAGGGTATTATGTCCTGCATTTTGCAGTCGAGCAAAGGAGAGTAGACAATGAGTAAGACAAGTGTTATGGAATTTATAAAAAAGTATACGATGATTCTGGTGCTGATTCTGGTGACTGCCTTCTTTGCATGGCAGACAGATGGAAAGATTCTGCTTCCCCAGAACATTAACAACCTGATTGCACAGAACGCATACGTATTTGTACTGGCAACCGGTATGCTTCTCTGTATCCTGACAGGAGGAAATATCGACCTGTCTGTGGGCTCTGTGGTTTGTTTTGTAGGAGCTGTGGGAGCTACCATGATGGAAACTTATCATGTGAATATGTGGCTGTCCATTCTTGTCATGCTGCTGACCGGACTTTTGATCGGAGCATGGCAGGGCTTCTGGATCGCTTTTGTACGTATCCCTCCGTTTATTACCACGCTTTCCGGCATGCTGGTATTCCGGGGCCTTTCCAATGTGGTGCTGAATGGCATGACTGTATCTATCACGAACCAGACCTTTATCAAGATTTTCGGCGGAGGCGCGGACTGCTATGTGCCGGATTTCTTCGGCGGGAACGGATTCAATATTACCTGTATGCTGGCTGGCGTGATTGCCTGTGCTATCCTGATTCTGATTCAGTTCAGGGGATATTTCACAAGAAAGAAAAAGGGATACGAGACCGGCTCCTTTAAGGCGCTGGCTGTAAAGACCGTGATTCTCTGTGCGGTTCTTCTGTGGTTCACTTACAATCTTTCCATGCATAAAGGAATTCCGGCAGCTCTGATTTGGGTGATTATTGTGGTCCTGATTTACGGATACATTACCTCCATGACAACGACAGGCCGTTATTTCTACGCGGTAGGCGGCAATGAAAAAGCGACTAAGCTTTCTGGAATCAATACGGATAAGGTATACTTTATCGCTTACACAAACATGGGCCTTCTGGCGGCGCTGGCGGGTATGCTTACCATTGCGCGTATGACCTCTGCCCAGCCCACCTATGGACAGAACTATGAGATGGACGCTATCGGCTCCTGCTTTATCGGCGGCGCTTCCGCCTATGGCGGAGTGGGAACGGTGCCTGGTGTCATTATCGGAGCTGTGCTGATGGGTGTCATCAACCTGGGCATGTCTATCATGGGCGTGGATGCCAACTATCAGAAGGTAGTCAAAGGTCTTGTGCTCCTGGCAGCCGTAATCTTTGATGTGGTTTCCAAGAAGAAGAGCCAGTAACGAAACGGCAGGAAAATCAATCCATCCGGCCGGGTCCGGGAAGGGCCCGGCGCTTAAAGGAGGCTGAGATAAAATGAAGAGAGTAACAGATCCGGAATTCCGGAAATATGGAAGAGTACTGGATATCAAGATCCCGGATTTGCTGGGACGGCTGAAAAAGACACCGGTTACGGACGGGGTTGTCTATGTGGCTTCTGATCCGGAGCTGGAAGCCTGCGCCGAATATGACGCACTCCGGGACAGTGCATTCGGCGGACTTCCCATTCAGATAGGCTACTGCAACGGTCATAACGACACACTGAATGCTGTTGAGTACCACAGATGTTCGGAAATCAATATCGCCTGCCAGGGCGCGGTGCTGATTCTGGGAAGCCAGCAGGACATAGGGGATGATTTCACCTATGATACCGGGAAAATGGAGTTTTTTGAGGTCCCGGCGGGTTGCGCGGTGGAGCTTTATGCCACAACCTTGCATTATGCCCCCTGCAGTCTTGTAGAAGAAGGCTTTCAAGTGGCGATCATTCTTGTAAAGGGAACAAACGAAGAAAAGCCAAAGGCAGAGGGAGCTCTGGCAGAGGACCGTCTGCTGGCTGCCCGGAACAAGTGGCTGATTGCCCATGAAGAGTCCGGACTGGGAGCGGAGGGCGCGTTCCTCGGCTTGACAGGAAAAAATTTAAGAACTAATATGTAAAGGAGGATTATTATGATTAACATACCAGCAGTAAAAGCAGGAATCGTGGCAGTGAGCCGGGACTGTTTCCCGGAATCCCTTTCTGTAAACCGCAGGAAGGCTCTTGTGGAGGCCTACACAAAGAAATATGACGCGGGAGAAATTTATGAGTGCCCTGTATGTATTGTGGAGAGTGAAATCCACATGGTGCAGGCTCTCGAGGATGTGAAGAAGGCCGGTTGCAACGCCCTTGTGGTATATCTTGGAAATTTCGGACCGGAGATTTCTGAGACCCTGCTTGCAAAGCATTTTGACGGACCGGTGATGTTTGTGGCAGCGGCGGAGGAGACTGGAAAGGATCTGGTCCAGGGCCGTGGTGACGCTTACTGCGGCATGCTCAATGCCAGCTACAATTTGAAGCTGCGGAATGTCCGGGCATATATTCCGGAGTATCCGGTGGGAACAGCTGAGGAATGTGCAGATATGATCCATGAGTTCCTCCCGGTTGCCAGGGCTGTTGTGGGGCTTTCCAGCCTGAAGATCATCAGCTTTGGCCCCAGACCGCTCAACTTCCTGGCCTGCAACGCGCCCATCAAGCAGCTTTACAATCTGGGCGTGGAGATTGAGGAAAACTCTGAGCTGGATCTGTTTGAGGCCTTCAATAAGCATGAAGGAGATCCGAGAATCCTGGATGTGGTAAAGGATATGGAAGCAGAGCTGGGAGAAGGCAATCAGAAGCCTCAGATTCTTGCGAAGCTGGCCCAGTATGAGCTGACCCTGCTTGACTGGGTGGAGGAACACAAGGGATACCGCAAATATGTGGCCATCGCCGGAAAATGCTGGCCTGCTTTCCAGACCCAGTTCGGCTTTGTTCCCTGCTATGTGAACAGCCGTCTGACAGGCCGCGGAATTCCTGTATCCTGTGAGGTAGATATCTATGGAGCCTTAAGTGAGTTCATCGGAACCTGCGTAAGCCAGGATGCTGTGACGCTGCTTGATATCAACAACACCGTTCCGGCGGATATCTATAACGAGGACATAGCGGGCAGATTCCCGTATACGCAGAAGGATACCTTTATGGGCTTCCACTGCGGCAATACCTGCTCCGGAAAGCTGACATCCTGCTCCATGAAGTATCAGCTTATTATGGCAAGAAGCCTGCCGGAAGAGGTTACCCAGGGCACTCTCGAGGGGGATATTGTACCAGGTGATATTACCTTCTTTCGTCTTCAGAGCACCTCGGACTGCCAGCTCCGGGCTTATGTGGCCCAGGGAGAGATTCTGCCGGTAGCCACACGGTCCTTTGGATCCATCGGTATCTTCGCGATTCACGAGATGGGACGCTTCTACCGCCATGTGCTGATAGAGAAAAACTATCCCCATCACGGAGCGGTGGCCTTCGGACATTACGGAAAGGCCCTGTTTGAGGTATTCAAATATCTGGGCGTGGAACCGGAGGAAATCGGCTTTAACCAGCCGAAGGGTATGAGATATCCCACAGAAAATCCTTTTGCCTGATGGTGTGTAATTATGATATTTTCAGAGGGTCTGCATGGAAGCATACAGGCCCTGTCTGAATTTTCATGAATGTTTACAGGAGGAAAATTATGTTGTACATAGGAATTGATTTGGGCACTTCCGCCGTGAAGCTGCTTCTGATGGATGGAGCGGGAAAGATACAGAAAATCGTGTCAAAAGAATACCCCCTGTACTTCCCCAATCCCGGCTGGTCAGAACAGAATCCGGAGGACTGGTATGACAAGAGCATCGAGGGCTTAAAGGAGCTCCTGGCAGACTGCGACAGATCCCAGGTGGCCGGAATCAGCTTCGGCGGCCAGATGCATGGTCTGGTAATTCTGGATAAGGATGATCAGGTTATCCGTCCGGCCATACTCTGGAACGACGGCCGTACCGGGGAGGAGACGGATTATCTGAACCAGATAATCGGAAAGGATAAGCTGTCCGCTTACACGGCAAATATTGCTTTCGCGGGTTTCACCGCTCCGAAGATTCTCTGGGTGAAAAAGCATGAACCGGAGAATTTCGCAAGGATCGAGAAAATTATGCTGCCGAAGGATTATCTTGCCTACCGTTTAAGCGGCACCTTCTGCACAGACGTATCGGATGCTTCCGGTATGCTGCTCTTTGATGTGGAGCACAAATGCTGGTCCAGAGAGATGATGGAGATCTGCGGCGTGAAAGAAAGCCAGCTTGCGCGGATTTTTGAGAGCTATGAGGCAGTGGGAACGCTGAAGCCTGAGCTGGCACAGGAGCTGGGACTCTCTGAAAACGTGAAAATCGCGGCAGGAGCCGGGGACAACGCGGCGGCGGCTGTGGGAACGGGAACTGTGGGAGACGGTGCCTGCAATATATCGCTGGGCACCTCGGGAACCATTTTCATTTCCAGCGAAAAGTTCGGTGTGGATGAGCACAATGCCCTTCATTCCTTCGCCCACGCGGACGGCCATTATCATCTGATGGGCTGCATGCTCAGCGCCGCGTCCTGCAATAAATGGTGGATGGATGAGATCCTGCGCACGAAGGATTATTCCGGAGAACAAAAGGAAATCAAGGTGGGAGAGCTGGGAAAGAACCACGTATTTTTCCTGCCCTACCTGATGGGAGAGCGCAGCCCCCACAATGATCCCAATGTGCGCGGCACCTTCATCGGCATGAGCATGGATACCACCAGGGAAGACATGACCCAGGCGGTGCTGGAGGGCGTAGTCTTTGGCCTGCGGGATTCCTTTGAGGTAGCCAAATCTCTGGGAATCCATATCGAGCGCACCAAAATCTGCGGCGGAGGAGCCAAGAGCCCTCTGTGGCGCCAGATGGTGGCAGATATTCTGAATATCAAGGTGGATATTCCTGAGAGCGAGGAAGGACCGGCCATGGGCGGAGCCATGCTGGCGGCCGTAGCCTGCGGCGAGTACGCAAGCGTGGAAGAGGCTGCTGCGAAGATCGTAAAGGTAGTGGATACGGTGGAGCCGATTCCGGAAAACGCTGCCCGCTATGAGGAGCAGTATCAGAAATTCCGGAGAATTTATCCGGCGGTGAAGACGCTGTTTCCCATGTAATGCAATCAAAAGAACTGCTGTTTCAGGGAACCCCGTATCCGGACACAGAAGCCGGAAACGGGGTTCCCTGACTGCTTTCCGGTACTTTTCTTACTATTTCTGTCGCTTGATATTCCAACAGCCTTTTACTATAATGTAGAGAGAAAAAAGACGGAAGGAGGAAGCAGCGGTGATTCGAGTCATTGTGGCGGACGATGAGTATAAGGTATGCCAGCTGATCTGCCAGCTGATTCACTGGGACGCGCTGGGTATGCAGCTTGTGGGAACGGCATCGAACGGAATAGAGGCGCTTCAGATGATAGAGGCTGAAAAACCGGATCTGGTGCTGACTGATATCCGGATGCCGGGATACGATGGAATGGAGCTTTTAAAAAGAGCCAGACTTCTGAATCCCAATATGGAATTTATCATTATCAGCGGATACTCCCATTTTGAATATGCCCAGACGGCCATTCGGTATGGGGTGAGTGATTACATATTAAAGCCGGTAAATGAGGAAGCGCTGAATGCCACGCTGCAGAAGGTGCGCCAGCGTTATCTGGAGCATCAGGCTGAGGCTGAAGAGAACCGGGAACAGAAAAAACAGCAGGTGCTGGACCAGGCCAGGCTCAGGGACACCCTCTGGATGGATCTGGAGCAGGGCCAGATTCCGGCGGAGCTGGAGGCGCTGAATGAAAAATACCGGTATCATTTTGCGGAGGGTGTGTTCCGGGTTTTCCTGATTCAGGCGGATGTGAAGGACAATAAAAATCTGAGTGAGCATTATGCGGAAAATGTCATGGAGCTTCTGAATTCCAAGCTGCTGGGACTTTTTGAAAAGTATGTGGCAGATCTGTGTATGGACAGTGAGGTCTTTTGCAGAGGAAGAAAGGCGGCGGGAATTCTGAACTGCGGCAGAGAGCAGACGCAGGAGGTAAGAAACGCGCTGGAGGCGCTGATTGTGGCGCTGAGCCAGGAGCTGCACGCCTTTGAGTATATGCGTTTTCATCTGGCTGTCAGCGGGACAGTGTCAGACCCGGGACGGCTCCCGGACTGCGTGCGGGAAGCGGAGCTGGCTATGGGCCAGAGACTCCTGGTAAGGAACAGCCTGTTTCTGGAGGAAATTCCGGAAAATGTGAAGTTCAATTCGGATGAGCTGTACAAGTCTTTCAGCGTATCTGTCCGCCAGAGCCTGGATCTCCAGGAGCCGGAACAGCTGAAAAAGGGAATCGAGGAACTGCATCAGAGGGCAATGGAGCTTCATCTGAACGGAGAGCAGCTCCTGCGTCTGGTGAAGGACGCCTACCGTCTGTTTCTGCTGTCGGGCATGTTTCAGAGTGAGTATCATTTTGAAAACCGGGAGGAACGGGAAGAAAGCTTTTACCGGAAGGCTGAGCTGTGCAGCAGCCATGAGAATCTGTTTGCCTATCTGGCCCAGGTGTGCCGGAAAAACATGGAGGATGCCTGCGCCTGGTTTAATATTGAAAAGATGCGGCCCATCAACCAGGCGAAACGGTATATCAAGGAGCATTATGCGGAGGGAATCAGCCTGGAGGAGGTAAGCTCCCAGGTGGGCTTTTCCAGCAGTTATTTCAGCACCCTGTTCCGGAAGGAGACAGGAAAAAATTTCCTGGAATATCTGATGGATGTGAGAATTGAGGAGGCTAAGGTGCTCTTGAGGGAGAGCAGGATGACCATTGAAATGGTGGCAAAATCAGTAGGCATCAATGATTATAAACGTTTTTCAAAAATGTTTAAGAAGAATACGGGAATCAGTCCGAAGGAATACCGGAATCTGTATTCCTAGAAAGCGTGGACAGATGGAAGAGGACAGAAAAGAAGAAAAGATATACCTTTACGGGCGGCTCCGGAGAGTGCTGGCGGCTTTGGGCGTGGTGCTGTTTCTGTTTGCGGTGGCAGCCCTTTTTTCCGCTGCGGATTCTCCCGCGTTCTGGCTTCTGCTTGTCCTGCTGCTGGCGGCTCTGGCCCTGCTGGCGGGAGCCTACTGCCGGATATGGAAGCCTTATGCGGACACGGACCGGAAGCTTGGCGTGTTTGCGGTGCGGGGAAGAAAGGAGGATCTGGAACAGATCCGGTATTACCTCAGGCCTCAGGAGGAGCTGGCTGTAGAGCGCATGCTCCAGTATATGACCACCTCCAACACCCTGGAGCTGAGCAAACGCCAGGCTCAGTATCAGGCTCTTCAGAATCAGATCAATCCCCATTTCCTGTACAATACGCTGGAAAGCATTCGAAGCGAGGCTCTGCTTGCGGGGCTGGACAGTGTGGCTTCCATGTGTGAGAAGCTGGCCAGCTTTTTCCGCTATACCATCAGCAACATGGAAAACCTGGTGACGGTAGAGCAGGAAATCGATAATATCATCACCTATTTTTATATTCAGCAGTATCGTTTCGGAGACCGTCTGCAGCTGGAGATCGTATGCCCGGATGAGGACCGGGAGATTGCCATGAAATGCCTGATTCCCAAGCTGACCTTTCAGCCGGTGGTGGAGAATGCCATCATCCATGGAATCGAGCAGAAAATCGGGCAGGGAAAGGTGACGATCCATATGATGCTGACCCGGAAAAGGCTGATTATCCGTATTTCCGATGACGGAGTGGGTATGGATCAGGAGACGCTGAACCGTATTAACGGCCAGATGACGGAGCGCAGCGTGCGGGGAAAGAGCCAGGGAGGCATCGCCATCGGAAACGTACACAACCGTATCAAGCTTCTTTTTGGAGAGGAATATGGGCTGACCGTCTTTTCCACAAAGGGTATCGGAACAGATGTGGAGATTACGCTTCCGCGCACTGCGGAGCAGGAGCGGAAAGAAATAGAACACAGAGCGGAGGAGATGAAATGAGAGAGGAAATCCTCCGGATGGAGCATATTCTCTGCACAGAGGGCGGGGCGCCCAAACTGAATTATCTGAGTCTGCAGATTTTCCGAGGAGAAATCTATGGAATCCTCTGCCTGGAAAACCAGGGAATCGATAAGCTGGTGGAGCTGCTCTGCTGGAATCGGCCGCTGGAAAACGGGCAGGTGTTTTTCGGGGAAGAGCTGGTAAACAGTATGCAGGAAAGCAGCGGGAGGCGGAATAAGGTGACCGTAATCGGCCGCCAGAGCCGCCTGATTGACGGACTGACTCTGGCGGACAATCTGTTTGTGATACGGGAAGGCTTCCGGCGTCATGTGATACCGGACCGGGCCGTGCAGACAGAGACGGCCAATGTGCTGAAGCAGTACGGGATTGAGCTGTCTCCGAAGACCCGGGTCAGTGAGCTGGGCAGTTACCACAGACTGGTGCTGGAGGTACTCAAGTCGGTGATAGCGGGAGACAGGCTTACGATTCTCTGGGAGATCTCGGATCTTCTCAGCGCGGAGGAGCTCCCGCGCTTTCACAGTCTGATCCGCCGTCTGGCGGATCAGGGCAGCACCTTCCTCTATATTTACAGCCATCATGAGGTGCTGCGTCCGGTCTGTGACCGGATAGCCATTTTCAAGGGAAACACCATAGAGAAGGTGCTGACGGTGCAGAGCACTATCCGGGAGCAGATTCAGACTGTATATGCCCGCTACTGTTATGAGAAGTTTTTCAATATCCGGAAGGACATGGAGGAAAAGCCCCGGGGCTCCGAGGTTCTCTGCCTTCAGCGGGTATCCTTCGGGAACATCCGGGAGCTGAGCTTCTCCATTACCAAAGGGGAGAATCTGCTGCTGTTTGATCAGAGCAATACCATACTGGATGAGCTGACCGGGCTGCTTCTGGGCAGAGAAAAGCCGGAGTCCGGAAACATTTACCCGGCACTTTCGGCAGAGTCACGGGGGAAGACGGTGGCTGTGATTCAGAGAAATCCCGTGTCCAGTACGCTGTTTCCGGAGCTGAGCTACCTGGAGAATCTCTGTTTTCCCCTGGCGGAGAAGGTGCCCTATTTCTGGCAGAAGTCAAAGTTTCGCAGAAGTGTCCTCAAGGAATACCGGGAAGAGATCGGACCGGCTATTGAGGCAGGGAGCCTGTACGGACTCTCGACCAGAGAGCTGTATACACTGGTATATTACCGGTATCTGATCTCCAAACCGGATGTGGTGGTCTGTGTCCAGCCCTTTGCCGAGCTGGACATGTATCTGAGAAGCTATGTGGGAGAACTGATCAGCAGGCTGCACCGGAACGGGACGGCCGTGCTGGTGCTCAATACGGAGCTTTACGACACCCTGTATATCGCGGACAGGCTGATACAGGTGGAACATGGAAGAATTATCGGGGAATACCCACGGGAGCGCTTTGATGAGGTCAAACTGGCGCAGCCGGTGATTTTCCCGGATTAAGCTTTGCGGTAAAACCGGCGGAGAGTGCCGGAGACCGGCGGCCGGCCAGGCGGAATTTCCCCTGGCCGGCCGTTTGTTTTCTGATATGTATATTTTGTACAAAACAGAAAGAAGAAAATCATACAAATTCACGAAAAAGTCAAAAAGATCGAAAAAATCACCCCCCTGATCCAAATAAATGCACCTAAAATTTAAAACTTTCCGGTGTTATACTATGAAACGTAGCAAGGAAATGTTGTTTTTAAATGACAGCGAAGCAAGAAATTTCAGAAAAGGGAATTGGGATTATGGAAGAGTATATCGTTGAGATGGAGCACATCAATAAGTCCTTTGCCGGCGTAAAGGTGCTTAAAGATGTGAAGTTTAATCTGAAATCTGGTGAGGTCATGGCTTTGCTGGGTGAGAATGGAGCGGGAAAATCCACGCTGATGAAGATCCTGAGCGGTGTATATACCCGTGATTCAGGCTCCTTACGTATCTTCGGTAAGGAACAGGGCGACCTGGACACGAAGAAGGCAAGAGCGCTGGGCGTGGCAATTATCCATCAGGAACTGAATATGTGCCGGCATCTGACGGTTGCGGAAAATATCTTTCTGGGCCGTGAAGAGAAAAAGGGCGCTACACTGAACAACAAAGATATGGCGGAGAAGACGAAGGAGGTTCTGGATTCCCTGAAAATCGATCTGGACCCCAATGAGATCGTTGGTAATCTTTCCGTATCCAAGCAGCAGATGGTAGAGATTGCGAAAGCGCTTTCCATTCACGCCAAGGTGCTGGTCATGGACGAGCCTACATCGGCGCTGACTGCGAAGGAAATCAATGAGCTGTTCCGCATTATCAATCAGCTGAAAGAGGAAGGCTGCGGAATCGTGTACATATCTCACCGGCTGGAGGAGCTCAGCCATGTGGCAGACCGGGTAACGGTGCTGCGGGACGGCGAGTTTGTCATGAACGGTGAATTTAAGGATTATACCATGGATCAGCTGATTTCATTCATGGTAGGCCGTGAGATTACAGAGAAGTTCCCCCGTGTAAAATGTCCCAAGGGCAAAAAGATTTTTGAAGTGAAGAATCTGAATGCCGGAAAACTGGTGCGGAATATCAATCTGGAGCTGTATGAAGGCGAGATTGTGGGCATCGCGGGACTGATGGGAGCAGGACGTACGGAGACCACCCGGGCAATCTTCGGAATCGATCCGAAGGATTCCGGACAGATTCTGGTAGATGGAAAAGAAGTAAAAATCAATAAGCCCATGGATGCCATCAAGGCCGGCATTGTGCTGGCGCCGGAGGACCGGAAAAAGGACGGCCTGTGTACGAAGCTGAGCGTGCGGGACAACCTGGCGCTTCCAAATCTGGATCTGCTCTGCAATAAAATCGGAAAGGTCAACAGAAAGAAAGAGAAGGAGCTGGTAGACAAGGCGGTACAGGAACTGAATATCAAGCTTGCTTCTCCGGAGCTGAACGCGGAGAGCCTTTCCGGCGGAAACCAGCAGAAGGTTGTGGTAGGCAAATGGCTGGCCCGGAATTCCAGAGTCGTCATTTTCGATGAGCCCACCAGAGGCGTGGATGTAGGAGCCAAGGTGGAGATTTACAACCTGATGAATGAACTGAAAAAGCAGGGCGTCGGCGTATTGTTTGTCTCCTCTGAGCTTCCGGAGGTTATGGGAATCAGTGACCGGATCATCGTCATGTGCGACGGCAGAATCACTGGAGAGCTGAGCCCGGAGGAAGCTACCGAAGACAGAATTCTTCAGTACGCGACACAGTTTGAAGCAAAAATATAAGGAGTAATAATTATGAATGAGAAGAAATCCTGGTTAGGCCGCGCACTTTCCGCGCGTGGAGTACAGTCGGTGGTAACCGCCGCTTTAGGCTTTGTTTTACTGTTTATTATTTTCTGTATCTTAAGCCCCCAGTTCCGTTCGGGCAATAACATTCAGAACCTGTTCCGTCAGATAGCTCCGACCATGATTATCGGTATCGGACAGGGCTTTGTCCTGATAACCGGAAACATCGACCTGTCTATCGGTTCTGTGGTAGGTATGGCCTGCATGACAGCCGGAACTCTGATGAGCAACGGTGCGAACCCCTGGCTGGCCTGTCTGGTAGCTCTTGCCATGTCTCTTGCCATCGGTCTTGTCAATGGTGTGCTGGTGGCAAAGGTAGGACTTCCCTCCTTCATCGCTACGCTGGGTACCATGACTCTGGCCCGTGGACTGGCACAGCTGGTAAACAATAACCACAACACAAACTTTATTGGAAATACAGCGCAGGGCTTCCGTGATACCCTGTACTACGACAGCTTCCTGGGTATCTACAGCACCGTATGGATTGCGATTATTCTGTGGGTAATCCTCTGGTTCCTGCTCAGCAAGACAAGAACAGGACGTCATATCTACGCGGTAGGAAGCAACCTGGACGCAGCGAAGCTTTCCGGAGTCAATGCGTTCCATACGATTCTGATTACCTACATGGTAAGCGCTTTCTGCTCCTGCCTGTGCGGCCTGGTGCTGCTGGCATCAGCCGGAATGGGAACCATGGACGCAGGAACCACTTATGAGATGTACGCGGTAGCGGCCTGCGTTATCGGCGGTATCTCTACTCTGGGCGGCACCGGTATCCTGGCAGGCGTTATTCCCGGAGCGGGTATCTGGGGTATCCTGCAGAACGGACTTCAGTTCGTAGGCGCGCCGGTAGCTCTTCGTAACATCATCATCGGTATCATCGTAATCGCAGCCGTTATGCTGGATGTGGTTGCCCGTACCGGAAGAAAGAAACCTAAGGCAAAAACAAAATAATACTGGTATCAACATAATACTGGTATCAACCCGGAAAAGGGTTTGATATAAAAAAATAAAGAAAAGGAGAGGAACTATGAAAAAGAAATTACTGGCCATGCTTATGGCAGTAGCTGTAGTTGCTTCCCTGGCTGCATGCGGCGGCTCCGGAAACAGCGCGGCTACAGAGACAACTGAGACGACAGAAACAGAAGCATCAGATGAAAGCACAGACGCCGCTGAGGCAGAGACAACAGATGACGCGGCAGCGACAGACGCTTCAGACGTAAGCGTAATTCTGGTAACCATGGATGGTCTTGACAACCACTGGGTAAATGTAGACGCAGGAGCTTCTGCGGCTGCAAAGGAACTTGGCATCAACTATCAGTGGATGCAGCCGGATAAGAAGGATGTACAGCTTCAGATCGAAGTTCTGAACAACGCTATCGCGGCAAATCCGGATGTACTGATTGTAGCAGCCGTAGACCCGGATGCTATCGTATCCACACTGCAGTCCGCTCTTGACGCAGGAATCAAGCTTATCTATGTTGACTCCCCGGCAAATCTGGACGCATCCGCATCCTTCTGCACAGACAACTATGCAGCAGGCCAGGAGGCAGGACGCCAGGAGATCGCTCAGCTTGAGGCAAAGGGAATCACCTCCGGTGACATCGGAATCGTGTCCTTCTCCAACGCTACTCAGACTGCTGTAGATCGTACACAGGGCTTCATTTCCGCATTTGACGGAACAGACTACAACATTCTTGAGGTTCAGTATGGAAATTCTGAGGTAGCCGCTTCTCAGGCTGCTGCTGAGAACTTCATTTCTCAGGGTGTCGTAGGACTGTACGGTGACAATGAGCCGGGCGCTGTAGGCGTAGGAAACGCTGTAGCTGCAAACGCAGACTGGGACGGCGTAGCAGTAGGCTTCGATGCCACAAGCACAGCGCTTGACCTGGTAGACAGCGGCGCTCTGTACTGCGTAATGGCTCAGAATCCCCAGGGAATGGGCGATGGAGCTGTAAGAGCTGCTTATACGCTGGCAACAGGCGGAACCCTTGAGGAGACTCAGGTGGATACCGGCGCAACTGTTGTAACGGCAGAAAATTCCGCAGACTTCAGATAAAAATTGACAGCTTTAGTTGAGACAGACACAGATAAATAATGACTGACAGGCCGTCGGGGGTAAGAAGTTGGGAGACTGGATTACTCCCGGCGGCCTTTTCGATTAGAAGGAGACA
>CALWAZ010000146.1 GCA_944375725.1 uncultured Merdimonas sp.
AACTGGAGAAAAAGATGTAATATGAGGTGGACCGGATGTTCACAATAGAGAAAATGACGGAAGAGATGCGTCCGGAAGTGCTTCCCATGGTGGATGAGTTCTATCAGAGCGACGCAGTAAGCCATGGCGTGGAGCAGGAGATACGGGAGCGGACCTTTGCGGACGCGGTAAGCCCGGATCCGGCTCTGGAGGGATATGTGCTGAAGGAGGATGGCAGAATCATCGGTTTTGCCTATGTGACGGTTTTCTACGCCTGCGAGGTGGGAGGCCGATGCCTGATGTTTGAGGAGCTGTATCTGAAGGAGGAAGCCCGGGGAAAAGGCTATGGAAGCCGTTTCTTTGAGATGGTAATGAAAGAGCGGACGGAGATCCGGCGCTTCCGTCTGGAAGTTTCAAAGGCCAACGAAAAAGCGGTCCGTCTGTACAGGCGTCTGGGCTTTGAGTTCCTGGATTATGATCAGATGGTGCTGGACCGGTAGAGGAGGAAGACAGATGAATCAGATAGAAGAAAAACTGACAGGCTGCTATGAGAGCATCCGCGGCAGACTGCCCTTTGTGCCCCAGACAGCGCTGGTGCTCGGCTCGGGCCTTGGAGGCTACGCGGAGTCTGGAAATATTCGTGTGGAAGGAACTCTGGATTATCAGGATATTCAGGGATTTCCCCGTTCCACAGTGGAAGGCCATAAAGGCCGTTTTGTCTTTGGATATGTGGAAGAGGTCCCTGTGGTGTGTATGCAGGGGCGTGTCCATTATTACGAAGGATATGCCATGAGCGATGTGGTGCTTCCGGTCCGGCTGATGCGTCTGATGGGGGCGGAGACTCTGTTTCTGACCAATGCGGCAGGCGGAATCAATAAGGATTACAGACCGGGAGATTTGATGCTGATCCGGGATCATATTTCTTCTCTGGTGCCCTCTCCGCTGATTGGGCCCAATCTGGACAGTTTGGGACCGCGTTTCTGTGATATGACCGACACCTATGACGCAGAGTACCGGACGGTTATGAAGGAGACGGCGGCCGCGGCCGGTATTCCCCTTCAGGAAGGCGTGTATATCCAGTTTTCCGGTCCTCAGTATGAGACACCGGCAGAGATCCGGATGGCCCGGATGCTGGGCGCAGACGCGGCAGGCATGAGCACAGTCTGCGAGGCCATAGCGGCCCACCACGCGGGAATGCGGATCTGCGGAATTTCCTGCATTACCAATATGGCGGCGGGCGTGACCGGCGAAAAGCTTTCCCATGAGGAAGTTCAGGAGACGGCGGATGAAGCCGCGGAACGTTTCCAGAAGCTGATTACAGCAGGTATTCTGGCGGTAAGCAGAAAGACAGGAGCCTGAAAAATAACTACCTTCCGGCTAAAAGAGAGCATTCGGACAAAGGATGTCCGGCCGGAACGCGGAGGCGGTAAAGTATGAATGATAAAAAACTGATGGAAACCGCGGTCAAAGCAAGAGAATATTCTTACAGCCCCTATTCGAATTTTCGGGTAGGGGCAGCTTTGCTTTGTGCGGACGGCAGCGTTTATACAGGCTGCAATATGGAAAACGCGGCTTACACGCCGGGAATCTGCGCGGAGCGCACAGCTGTTTACAAGGCGGTCAGCGAAGGAAAGCGTGATTTTCTGGCGATAGCCATCGCGGGCGGACCGGCCGGAATCCTGGAGCTTACTGCCCCCTGCGGCGTCTGCCGTCAGGTGATGCGGGAATTCTGTGATCCGGACAGCTTTCGGATTATACTGGGGACCGGGGAGGAAGATCTGCGTTCGTATCTTTTAAAGGAGCTTCTGCCCTTAAGCTTCGGACCGGAGAACCTTGGAAGGACAACGGCGGAAAAGGAGGACGAAACCCCATGAACATGTGGAAGAGGCTTTCGCCTGTAAAAAAAGAAATTTTGCTGTTTCTGATCATGGCGGGCTTTGGCCTGGTCAAACAGTTTCTTGTCTATAATCTGCCTATTATGGCGGTGCCGAAAGGAATACATGATGACTGGATCATGGTTCATCTGGCAGATACTTTAAGAAACGGCCAGTGGCTGGGAGAATACAACAGCCTGACTCTGACCAAGGGAATGTTTTTCCCGCTGTATCTGGCGGTTATCAATTTTCTTAATCTGTCTTATCTGAATGTGACGGCTCTTTTGTATACCGTAAGCTGTATGGTGTTTGTCTATGCGGTGCGGCCGCTGGTGAAAAAGCAGCTGCCGAGGCTGGTACTTTATCTGGCCCTTTTGTGGAATCCCATATCCTATTCCCTGCAGGCCTTTCAGAGGGTGTACCGGAACAGCATTTCCTATATTCAGGTGCTGTTGATTTTCGGAGGTTTTCTGGCTGTCTATCTGCGGAGACGCGAGCGCGCGCGGCGGCATATCCCCTGGATCATCGCGGCTGCGGCCGGCACTGTCAGCTTTTTCTATACACGGGAGGATGCCATCTGGGTAGTTCCCTTCCTTGTGGTCTTTGTGCTGGTATACCTGGGAAGTCTGTTCGGGCTCTGGAGAAAAGAGAGAGGGAAAACGGCTTCCTATGTGTGGAAGACGGTACTGATTCTGCTGCCTTTCTTCTGCCTCTGGGGCGCGGGAAAATGGATTGCCCGCCAGAATCTGGACCACTACGACATCGAAGTCACGAATGAGCTGCAGTCCGGCGGTTTTGCTGAAATGTACAAGAGTATGATGTCTGTGAAACCGGAGGAGGATATTCCGGGGGTCACGATGACTAATGAGAAAATCGCCCGCATGTGTGACGTTTGCCCGACTCTCGGGGAGCTGGAGCCTTATATTCAGAGCAGCAAAGAATACTGGGCCGGCGAAGAGGGCGACGCGGAAAACTGGGAAGTCCGGGACGGCTGGGTATTCTGGATCTTTCGGACAGCGCTGGAGGAAGCCGGTTATTACACGGACGGAGCCACCGCTAACGCAGTCTGTCTGCAGATCCGTGACGAGATCGAGGAAGCGCTGGACGCAGGTCTTCTGGAGCGGCAGCCTACGATGCCTTCCACCTATATGTCACCCTGGAGAAAGGGATATCTGGGAGAGCTGTTTGGCGCCCTTGGCAAATCTATCGCCTATACGACAACTTATGATGAGATGGAGACGCTGATCTATCTCTACAGCGAGCCGGATGACAATGGAGGAATTCCTCTGTTTGAGCGGATCACCGGAGACAAGGCTGTCTGGTATGAGTCAGATCTGGTTGAAATGGCAGGCTGGTATGTATCCTATGAAGGCATGGAGGGCGTGACCCTGCAGGCAGAGCTTTCAGACGGAACGGTTCTTGGAACGGCAGAATTTACGGAGAGCGAAGATGTGGCTGCCTATCTGGCGCAGCAGGGAGTAACTGCTCCTGGCAGTGAGAAATGCCGGTTTTCTCTGAAGCTTTCCGTGGAGAATAAACCGCAGACCATATATTTACGCGCTTACCGGGATGGAGAGCTGCTGGATGAGTATGAACTTTCGGAAGATGCAACCTCCGTAGAGCGGGAGAATTCCCGGCTGAACCTGGACTGGTACTGGGATGTGCCGGAACGCCACGGATTCCTGGCGTCTATCAACTATAAAGGCGAGATTTTGAACGGAATTCTCCAGGTATACCGCTGGACGGGGCCGGTTCTGGCAGGCCTGGGCTTTGCTTTCTGGATTTTCCTCAGCGTCCGCCGGATACTCTGTCTGGTAAAGAAAAAGAAGGACGAGACTGGACTTGCCGGCTGGCTGGCAGTATCGGCGCTGCTTGCCAGTTACCTGGTGCTGCTGGGGGGAATCTCCTATTCCGAGATATCTGGCTGGAATGCAATCCTTTACTGGTATCTGTCGGGAGGATACCCGATTATGACAGCCTTCCAGGTGCTGGCGCTGATCTTTGCCTGGAAGGAGCTGAAACTTTGCCGCGGGGATCAGAAAAGGGAAAAGTAAGGAAACTGTTTCCGAAGGAATATGGCGTGGAAAATAGAAATCATCCGCAGTTGTATTCCACAGAAAATATATTATAATGAGAATAGTTATATCAGAATATGGCTCAGTTGTGAGCAGTGATTGAAAGAATAAGCAGGAGGAATAAGAGAATGAAACTGATTATTGACAATGCGAATATTGATGAGATTCGGTCTATGTATGAGTTTTTCCCCATGGATGGTGTGACCTGTAATCCCACGATTCTGGCCAAGGAAAAGCGCCCGCCCTATGAGGTGCTGAAAGAAATCCGTGATTTTATCGAAGAAGGCGAGCTGCATGTGCAGGTGGTCAGCGATCATGCCGACAATATGGTAGAGGAAGCTTATAAGATCCGCAAGGAGCTGGGAGATGACACCTACATCAAGATTCCGACCACAAAGGAGGGCCTGAAGGCTATCCGTATTCTGGCGGCGGCAGGCATCAATGTGACGGCTACTGCGATTTATACCCAGATGCAGGCGTTTCTGGCTGCAAAGGCAGGAGCTCTTTATGTGGCTCCCTATATCAACCGCATTGACAACCTGGGTTCGGACGGCGTGCGCACCGCCAAGGAGATTCACGATATGTTCCGCAATTACAACTTTAAGACAGAGGTGCTTGCGGCCAGCTTTAAGAATTCCCGTCAGGTGATTTCACTCTGTGAGTATGGAATCGGAGCAACGACCATTTCTCCGGATGTGCTGGAACTGCTGATTAAGAATGATTCTGTGACAGCGGCTCTGAACACCTTCCGCAGTGATTTTGAGAATCTGTGCGGAAAAGGAAAGACCATGCTGGACTGTGATTAAAGCGGTGGAAGATAGATAGCTTATGATAGATTTACATTTACATTTTGATGGATCACTGCTGCCACGCACGGTGCTGGAGCTGGCGGACGAACAGGGAATCAGGCTGCCGGCCCGGGAGCCTGATGAGCTGAAGCTCTTTCTGATGGCTCCGGCAGACTGCGCCAGCCTGAATGAATATCTGGAAAAATTCGATCTGCCCCTTCTGGTGCTCCAGACAAAGGAGGCCATTCGGAAAGGCATGTATACACTGGCCAGTTCCCTGAGAGAGCAGGGCATGCTGTATGCGGAGATCCGTTTTGCGCCCCAGCTTCATACCCGGAAAGGTCTGACTCAGGAGCAGGTGGTAAAGGCAGCCCTTCTGGGTCTGCAGGAAGCGCTGGCGGGGTCCTTTTTCAAGGCAAAGCTGATTCTGTGCTGTATGCGGGGCGCGGATAATAGAGAAGAAAATCTTCTGACTGTGCGGACTGCCGCGGCATTTCTGGGCCGGGGCGTGGCTGCGGTCGATCTGGCCGGAGCGGAGGCCCTTTATCCCACAGAGGATTATGAGGAGGTCTTCCGGCTGGCCCGGGAGCTTTCTGTGCCTTTTACCATTCATGCGGGAGAGGCGGACGGACCGGAAAGCGTGAGAGCAGCCCTGCGTATGGGGGCCAGCCGGATCGGCCACGGTGTACGGGCCGGGGAGGACGCAGAGCTTCTGGCAGAGCTTCGGGAACGGCACATTCCGCTGGAGATGTGTCCCAGCAGCAATGCGCAGACGAAGGCGGTTCCGTCGCTTGCGCAGCATCCGGTTCTTGAATTTCTACGTCAGGGACTGGCTGTCACAGTCAATACAGACAATATGACCGTTTCTGATACGACGATAGAGCGGGAATTCCGGCTCCTTCAGGAGGAGCTTGGGATGACACCGGAGGAACGAAAAGTTCTGCTTCTGAACGCGGCGGACGCCGCATTTCTCACAGAGGAAGAACGCTGGCGCCTGAAGGATGTGATACAGAAAGTATGCTGAGCGGCAGGTTTCCGGTCAGACGGCGGAGTAAACTGCCGGTTTTAGGGGACTGCTCTTTATGAAGTAGAAATCTGCGTACGAAGGAAGTAAAAGAATGAAGATTAAACAGGCTGCAATGGATGATTTTGCGGAAATCATGTCCTTTTACAATGTAATGTGCGATGTTCTCGGGAAAAAGGATTTTCTGCCTGATGGGGATAAGGGCGGCTTTCCTTCACAGGACATGGTAAAAGAAGCTATTTTCAGCGGAACACAGTTTGTCGGTGTGGAAAATGATAAAATAATCGCTGCTTATATTATGAATCATGATTGTGACAAGGCCTATCATACGGTCCAGTGGCATATTGACGCAGGGGAAAAGGAAGTAGTGATTCTCCATGCTCTGCGTGTTTTGCCGGACTATGGCGGCCGGGGATACTCGAAACAGCTTGTAGAACACGCAGTCCAGACTGCAAAAAGCTGGGGACAGAAAGCAATACGCCTGGACTGTATTGTAGGAAATGATGTACCGGTAAAGGTATATACATCTTTCGGCTTTGAGTATGTGGATACGGTAGATATTACGTATGCTGACATAGGTGTCCCCATGCAGTTTAAGCTTTATGAGCTTCTTTTACTGTAATATGGCCGGTCAGAGCGGCAGCGCCAAACATTCATATATACGGGCATGAAAGGTGGAAACATGCCTGACGGAGAAGAAAAATAAAAGACTGCGGACCTTATTTTCAAAGGCACCGCAGTCTCTTTATTTGGCTTGCCAGAAGATAAAATTTAAAGCTTGATATTCTTAAACAGCTCGCCCAGGTTTGTGGTCAGCTCCTCGCTCTTGGGAAGCACAACCTTCTCCTCACGTACCTCTTCTGCGGCCACATCCTTCAGAGCTTTCATGCTTAAGGAAAGCTTGCCGTCCTTGATGGCGATAACTTTAACCTTTACCGTATCGCCTACTTTAAGGACAACGTCCGGGGACTTGATGCGCTTGTCGGAAATCTGGGATACGTGTACCAGGCCGGAGAGGCCGTCGCCCAGATCGATGAACGCGCCGTAGGGCTGGATGCTTTCTACTTTTCCTTCTGTCACAAGACCCACCTGCACATTGGAAATCTTCGCGCGGCGCTCTTCCGCAGCCTTTTCTCTTAAGAGCTCGCGGGCGGAGAGAACCAGTCTCTTTTTCTCGGGTTCCACGGTGATAACCTGTACCTGAATCTCCTTATTCAGCCAGTCTTCCAGATTTTCCACATAACTTAAAGACAGCTTGGAAGCCGGGATAAAACCGCGGATGCCTTCCACATAAGCGATGACGCCGCCCTTTACTACGCCGCCGACTTTTACGTCCAGCACGGTCTTTTCATCCATATACTGCTGAAGCTTTTTCCAGGCCAGCTCATCGGCCGCGGCCTTTCTGGAAAGAAGAATATGCCCCTGTCCGTCGTCTGTGCGGAGCACAGTGGCAGTTACCTCATCCCCCATATGTACATCGTTTTTGATGGAAAAAGACGGATCCTCCGAATAGTCCTCGGCACGGATGATGCCGTCCGTATAAGATTTCAAATCTACGGTAACCTCTGTATCGGATACACCGATGACAGTTCCGGTCAGCACGTCGCCTTCCTGCACCTTGCGCAGGGAAGCCTCCAGCTCGGTTGCGTAGTCGTCCATGGTCAGTTTCTCTTCCATTTTGCAGATACCCCTTTTCGTAAATAATATTTGTGACGATCACAGATCAAACAAAAAATTGTCCAATGCCTATATTATATGGTAAAATGGCATAAAAAGCAAACGCAAATCAGGAGAAAACCATATGAATGTCGTAAAAATACAGGGAATCAAGCTGGGAGAAGGAAGACCAAAAATCTGCGTGCCCATTACCGGCCGCACGGAGGAGGAAATCAGGCTCCGCCTGGAGGAGCTTCAGGCAGCCGGGCCGGATCTGGCAGAGTGGAGAGCAGACTGGTATGAGGATGTCTTCGACCGGGAAAAACTGAAAGACATGCTGGCGTTTCTGCGCCGGGAGCTGGGAGAGATGCCGCTTCTGGTGACCTTCCGGACAAAGGAGGAGGGCGGCGAGCAGGAGATTTCACAGGAAGCCTACAGAGATTTTCTGCAGCAGGTCATTGCATCAGGACAGGCGGATCTGGTGGATGTGGAGCTGTTCCGCGGAGAAGAGCTTCTTTCGGAAATCTGCCGGGAGGCCCATGAGGCCGGGGTGAAGGTGGCGGCTTCCAGCCATGACTTTCATGGGACGCCGGAGAAAGAAGAGATGATTCGGAGACTCCGCCGGATGCAGGATTGCGGAGCGGATCTTCTGAAGCTGGCCGCCATGCCGCAGAATCCGGGAGATGTACTGACGCTCCTTTCCGCCACCTGGGAAATGAAAGAGAAGTACGCAAGGCAGCCTCTGATTACCATGTCTATGGGAGGCACAGGGCTGGTAAGCAGGCTGACCGGAGAGGTCTTCGGTTCAGCGCTGACCTTCGGATCGGCAGGCGTGGCTTCAGCGCCGGGGCAGATCGGCGTGCAGGAGCTGAAAGCTGCTCTGAAGCTCTTTCATGAAAACGGATTCTCCGCATAGACTGTTTAGAGACTAAAAAACGGAGAGGTTTCTGTGGAAAATTCCAAGATAGAAAACATGCTGAATCTGGCGCTGGATGCCACGCCGGAGGAGCGGGCGCGTTCCCTGAATCTGGATGTGGGCTTTGACAGGGAGGAAAATACCTGGGAAGTGATTGTGAAATATTCCGGTTCCCTCTCCCGGCTGGAAGCGGAAGGAATTACAGTGACAGAGCTGCTGAATGAATACGCGGTTCTGATTGTGCCGGAATCCGAAATCGGCCGTCTGGCGGAGGTGCCGGAAATCGAATACATAGAGAAACCAAAGAGGCTGTTTTTCGCTGCGGAGCAGGGAAGGACAGCCTCCTGTGTTACAGGGGTCCAGAATGCCCGGTATAATCTGTATGGAGAAGGCGTGCTGGTGGCCGTGCTGGACTCCGGCGTGGATTACACCCATCCCGATTTCCGGAATGAGGATGGCACTACCCGGATTCTGGCTCTCTGGGATCAGACGATTCCGGGCAGGCCGCCGGAGGGCTACCGGATCGGCACGGAGTATACAAAGGAGCAGATCGACGAGGCGCTTTCTGAAAATGATCCGGCCCGCAGGCGGGAGCTGGTGCCAAGTACAGATACCAGCGGCCACGGGACCCGGGTTCTGGGGATCGCAGCGGGGAACGGAAGGGCCGGGGGAAGCCGGTACCGGGGTGTGGCTTCCAGAAGTCCTCTGCTTGTAGTGAAGCTGGGGGTTCCCAGGACAGAAAGCTTTCCACGGACTACGGAGCTGATGCAGGCTCTGGATTACTGTATCCGCAAAGCACAGGAATTTGGCCTTCCGGCGGCAGTCAATATCAGTTTTGGAAATACCTACGGCGCTCATGATGGAACTTCCCTTCTGGAGACTTATATCGCCGATATGGCAAATATCTGGAAATCTGTTATCTGTATCGGAACAGGCAATGAAGGATATGCGGCAGGCCATGCGTCGGGCAGAATGCAGGCGGGAGAAAGAAAGCAGATTCAGCTGGCTGTGGGAGAATATGAACCGACTCTGAATGTGCAGATCTGGAAATCCTATCTGGATGATTTCTCTGTATCTCTGGAAAGCCCGGGAGGCGGAAGCGCGGGATTCATCCGGGATCTGCTGGGGCCTCAGCGCTTTACGCTGGAGCAGACAGAAATTCTGCTGTATTATGGGGAGCCTTCCCCTTACAGCCAGTCCCAGGAGATCTATATAGAGTTCCTGCCCCGGGAAACTTATGTGAATCCCGGAATCTGGACGCTGACACTGGAGGCCCGGGAAGTAAAGGACGGACAGTTTCACCTGTGGCTGCCAAGCGCCGCGGCCATAGGCGGAGATACCCGGTTTCTGGAACCGGAGCCTTATACGACTCTTACGATCCCGTCCACAGCCAGGCGGATCGTGGCAGTGGGAGCTTATGACAGCCGGAGCCGGACCTACGCGGATTTTTCCGGCCGGGGGGACACCAGAGACGGCCGGGAGCGGCCGGTACTGGCCGCTCCCGGGGTGGATGTCGTGACAACCGTGCCCGGCGGCGGCTATGCCGCCGCCACGGGCACGTCCTTTGCGGCGCCTTTTGTGACAGGCGCCGCCGCGCTGCTGATGCAGTGGGGCATCGCAGAGGGAAATGACCCGTTTCTGTATGGGGAAAAGGCCGCCGCGTACCTGAAAAAAGGAGCCCAGCCGCTGCCGGCTTTCCGGGAGTACCCAAATCCGCAGATTGGCTGGGGGACTCTCTGCGTAAGAGAAAGTCTGCCGGAATAAGTGGCCGCCTTCTGATATCCGAGTGTCCGGCTTTTCGCGGACGCCTGTATGATTCAGGCGGACTTTTTGTCCGTGCGGAAGCATACAGGCGTCCGTGGAATGTCCGAACACAGGATACAGAAGGCGGCGCTTCTGCTCCCAGGCTTATGTAATCAAATTTTAATTCTTTGCTCACAATTTGAACACATTTCCCTGATACACTAAGGAAAATGAGTGGAGGAAGGAGTTTATCTTTATGTACGATTACGAGAATCAATCACAGAATTCCAATGGTTCTGCGTCAGGTTCCGGCACAGAGGCGGAAAAGAGCGGCGAATACCGCTACAGCGGGCCATTTTATCAGGATAACATCAACGCAGACTCTTCTTCAGAGAGCACGGGAAGCGGGTCGTCCTCGGACTACCGTTACAGCTACAGCGGCAGCAGTTACCAGAATGCCGGTGAGGTTCCCCCGAAAAAGAAGAATAAAAAGAAATTCAGCAGAACGATAGCAAAAACTGTATGTATCGCGCTGATTTTCGGTGTCGTGGCGGGAGCGGCGTTCCAGGGAACGAATTATATCGGAAGACAGCTGTTTGGAGATGAGGTGACCGTTTCGGGAAATGACAGCATGGCGGTGGTTCCGGAGATAGGGACCGTAACTCCGCAGCCTCAGGCAGGCACTTCCTCTTCCGGCATGTCTGTGGCGGACATTGTGGATCAGTGCATGCCCTCCCTGGTGGCAATCACCAATGTAAGTGTCCGGGAGGTACAGAATTTCTGGGGATTCGGCTGGTACAGCCAGCCGCAGGAGCAGCAGGAGGTGTCTACGGGAACCGGAATCATCATTGGACAGAATGACTCGGAGCTTCTGATTGTGACAAATAATCATGTAATTTCCGGAGCCAAAGAACTGACGGTTCTGTTCAGCGTGGATGAGGGAAATGATGAAGCCAGCGCAGTGGAGGCTCAGATTAAGGGAACGGACGCCACAAAGGATGTGGGTGTCATCGCGGTTGCGCTGGATGAAATCCCTGCGGAGACCATGTCTCAGATTAAGGCGGCCAGCATCGGAGATTCCTCTTCTCTGAAGGTGGGCGATCAGGTGGTTGCCATCGGAAACGCTCTGGGCTATGGACAGTCCGTGACCACAGGCATTGTCAGCGCCCTGAACAGAGAAGTATCCCTTGAAAATGATGACGGCACTGTAATCAACAACAGGCTGATTCAGACAGATGCCGCCATCAATCCGGGCAACAGCGGCGGAGCTCTTCTGAATATGCAGGGAGAGGTCATCGGCATCAACGAGGCGAAGCTCTCTTCCAGCTATGTGGAAGGAATGGGGTACGCAATCCCGATTTCGGATGTGGAAAGCATTATCGGCGATCTGAAGAATCTGAAGACGCGTACCGAGGTGGCTGCTGAGGATATGGGTTATCTGGGCGTCACCTGCCAGGATGTGACCCAGGAAGTGGCAGAGATGTATGATATGCCTGCGGGTGTATACTTAAAGACAGTGGTTCCGAACTGCGCGGCTGCTCAGGCGGGACTGCAGAAGGGTGATATTCTCACAAGATTTGACGGAGTCAGCATCAGCAGCTATGATGCGCTCCGGGAGCGCCTGCAGTATTATAAGGCAGGAGAGACAGTGGAAGTGACCGTACAGTCTCCGGGAGACGGCGGATACACGGAAAAGACAGTGAATGTGACTCTGAGCTCACAGGATGAGGTAGAGGCAAATCAATAAATGAGGCAAAAAAGCGGCGCTGTCCGGGAAGACGCAGGATTCCCCGGAAGGCCGGGCCGGGAAGCCGGACGCAGGAGGAAAAGCGCGGAATCCTTTTCCTTGCGCCCGGCTGTCCTTTTATGCTATACTCGGGGAAAGGAGTTTTTATATGGAAGATAAAGAATATTTCAAAGATACAGAGAATACGGAAAAAGACATGGAGATGGACGCAGAGCATACGGACAGCAAAGATACGGTGCCTGAAGATTCCCGGCCTGAAGCTCCTGGACAGGAAGTGACAGGAGAGCAGGAGGAAGACAAAGAGTATGAACGTTTCTGCTTTCTCTGCCACCGGCCGGAAAGCCAGACCGGAAAGCTGATCACCCTGGGCCAGGGAATCTCCATCTGCCCGGACTGCATGCAGAAAACCATGGATACCATACAGAACGGCAATATTGATTTCTCCAAGCTTCAGGGGATCAATATGATCAACCTTTCGGATTTGCAGAATATGATGCCCCGGCAGCAGAAGGTGAAGAAGAAAAAGCCGAAGGAAGAAAAGGCGGCGGGCCCGGCCTTTGATATCCGGAAGATTCCCGCTCCCCATAAGATTAAGGGACAGCTGGATGAGTACGTGATTGGACAGGATTACGCGAAAAAGGTGATCTCTGTGGCCGTATACAATCATTATAAACGGGTGGCTACAGGGACTCAGGATGACATTGAGATAGAAAAATCCAACATCCTGATGATTGGCCCTACCGGAAGCGGAAAGACTTATCTGGTGAAGACGCTTGCCAGGCTTCTGGATGTGCCCCTTGCCATCGCGGATGCCACTTCCCTGACAGAGGCAGGCTATATCGGTGACGATATCGAGAGCGTGATTTCCAAGCTTCTGGCCGCGGCGGATAATGATGTGGAGAAGGCGGAGCGGGGTATCGTCTTTATCGATGAGATTGACAAGATAGCCAAGAAAAAGGATACCCATCACCGGGATGTGAGTGGAGAGTCCGTGCAGCAGGGGCTTTTGAAGCTTCTGGAGGGAGCCGAGGTGGAGGTGCCGGTGGGCGCCAGCAGCAAGAACGCCATGGTTCCGCTGACTACGGTCAATACCCGTAATATTCTGTTTATCTGCGGCGGCGCATTTCCGGATCTGGAAAATGTGATAAAGGAGCGCCTGAACCAGAAGTCGTCCATGGGCTTCCAGGCAGATCTGAAGGACAAGTATGATCATGATCCGAACCTGCTGTCCAAGGTGACTCTGGAGGATCTGAGAAACTTCGGAATGATTCCGGAGTTCCTGGGACGTCTTCCGGTGATCTGCACGCTGGATCGTCTGACCAAGGACATGCTGGTCCGTATTCTGAAGGAGCCCAAAAACGCCATTCTGAAGCAGTACCAGAAGCTGCTGGCGCTGGACGAGGTGCAGCTGGAGTTTGACGACGGGGCACTGGAAGCCATCGCGGAAAAGGCCATGGAGAGGGATACGGGAGCCCGCGCGCTCCGGGCGATTATCGAAGAGTTTATGCTGGATATCATGTATGAGATTCCGAAGGATGATGACATCGGCCGGGTGACGATTACCCGGGAATATATTGAGCACAGAGGAGGTCCGCTGATTGCCATGCGCGGAGTCCTGAAGCTGGAGAGCCAGGAGGCCGCGGCGCAGGGCTGAAGAGGGAGATGAAGAATGACTGTTTGAATGTGTGGAAGGGAATAGGGGCGTTTTTCATTGTATTTATCCACTGCAGCTTTCCAAGCCCGGTGGGAGGTATGATGAATGGCCTTGCCCGCTTTGCGGTGCCGCTGTTTTTTATGGTAAGCGGCTATTTCTCCTTTGAGAGAGGAATGGATACAGTCCGCCGGAGGCTGGGGCATACCTTCCGTCTGTTTCTGACAGCGAACGGAGTCTATTTCCTGTGGGATCTTCTGGTGATGTATATAGAGAGACGGCTTACCTTTGAAGCTGTGGGAGATCTGTTTTCCCTGGATTCCCTTGCGGACTGGGTGCTGTGGAATCAGTCTCCGTTTATGTACCATCTCTGGTTTCTGGGAGCTCTGCTTTACTGCTATCTGTTTTACGGGCTTCTGGTCCGCCTGAAAAAGGAAGAAAAAGTCTACTGGCTGATTCCGGTCTGCCTTGGAGCAAATCTGATTCTGGGAGAAGGGGCCGGCATCGCCGGAGGTCATGTGGCGGTGGCTTATATCCGGAACTTCTGGCTGACGGGACTTCCTTTCTTTCTTCTGGGCCACTGGTCTGCCAGAGAGCAGAAGCGGGAAAAGCTTCATCTAAGCAGCCGGATCTGCATGGGAGCAGCGGCTTTTGGCGCCTGTCTGTCTATGGGTGAGATGCTGCTCAGCGGAGGCGCGGAGCTCTATGCGGGAAGTATTTTGATGACCTGCGGAATCTTTCTGACAGCAGTGCAGAATCCTTCTGCGGGAAGAGGAAGCCTGCTGGCTCACATAGGAGAAAAGGATTCTCAGAGTATTTACCTGTGGCAGATTATCATTTATGACGCCACGTCTATGCTGGCGAAAGGCCTGGGAATCCGTGGAATGAGTGTTTATCAGTGGCTGATGCCGCTTTGGGTCTGCCTGGCATCCTGGATGCTGGCAGAGATTCTAGAGATTCTGGAAAGGAGAAGACGGATATGAAGAAAGACATCTGGGATGACATTGGAAGAGCAGTCACAGGAGCTGCGGACACAGTGACCCGCAAGGCGGGAGAGATCGCGGATATTACCAGACTGAAAAATCAAATTTACAGCCTGGAGCGCGATATCAAGCGCGATTATGAGGCTCTGGGTAAAATCGTATATGAGCGTTATACCGAGGAAGGAGCCACAGAAAAGGCTTTTGAGTCCATTTGTGAGGAAATCGCCCGCAGAGAAATTTTGATTGATCAGTATGAGGGCGAGATCGAAGAGAGGAAAAAGGAAGTCTGATGCTGCTCTGGGCAGGGATTTTGCTGGCTGCGGCTGTGCTGAATCTGGCAGCCCGGCTTTTCCCGGGCTTTGCCGAATGGTATGCTGCGCAGGTTTATCCGCTCATCGTGGGGACCCTGGGGCGTCTCTGCTCTCTGGTCCCCTTTTCCGTGGCGGAAATTCTGCTGTATGCGGTTCTGTTGCTTATTCTGGCAGGCCTGGTTCTGATTCTGACCCGCCGGCTGTCCCTGAAAAAGGCGGCTGCGGTTCTGGCAAAGGCATTCATTGGCCTGTTTTTCATGTTTACCCTGAACTGCGGAATCAATTACCACAGGATGGATTTTTCTGAGAGAGCAGGCTTTGCGATCCGGGAATCTTCTGTGGAAGAGCTGGCGGCTCTCTGTGAGGAGCTGGCGGAGGAACTGAATGCAGCGGCAGGAGAGATCTGCACAGACAGGGAAGGGCATTTTGTGCTGGAGGAAGAAGCAGGAGCGGAAGCGGTAAAAGCTATGCAGACTGCGGCGGAGGAATATCCGGAGCTGGCCGGTTATTATCCAAAGCCCAAGGAGCTCCTGCTGTCCCGGCTTCTGTCTTACCAGCAGCTGCAGGGTATCTACAGTCCCTTTACGGTGGAGGCTGATTACAACGGCGATATGCCGGATCAGGACAAGCCGTCCACCATTTGTCATGAGCTGTCCCATCTGAAGGGCTTCATGCGGGAAGACGAGGCAAACTTTATCGCTTATCTGGCCTGCAGGGCATCGGACAGCGCGTCTTTCCGCTACAGCGGAGCGCTCCTGGCATGGATATACAGCGGAAATGCCCTGGCTGCCCAGGATCCGGAGCGGTTTCTGGAGATCCGAAGCTCGCTTTGCGATCAGGCGCTCCGCGATCTGGAGAATCACAATGCCTACTGGAATTCCTATGAAGGAATCGCGGCGCGGGTGTCGGACAGGATCAATGATACATATCTGAAAGCAAATGCCCAGGCAGACGGAACCAGAAGCTATGGGCGCATGGTAGATCTGCTGCTGGCGTGGAACCGGGAAAGAGGTGCGGAATATGGAAATGATTGATTTGAGAAGAGCAGATGGCACAAAGACAGGAGAAGTAAAGGAGCGGACGCTGGTCCACAGGGACGGAGATCTCCACGGGACTTCTCATGTGTGGCTGGTGCGGTACAGGCCGGCAAAAGGTTCCGCGGATGTGCTGCTTCAGAAGCGGAGCGCGGACAAGGATTCTTTCCCGGGCTATTATGACATTTCTTCCGCGGGCCATATTCCCGCGGGCCAGGATTTCCTGGAATCGGCAGTCCGGGAGCTGAAGGAGGAACTGGGAGTCGAGGCGGCTCCGGAAGAGCTTCATTTTCTGTTTACCCATCTGGGATACCATGAACAGGAATTTTATGGAAAGCTGTTTAAAAATCACGAATACAGCCGGGTGTATCTGTACGAATGTGACCGGCCGGAAGAAGAATTCCGGCTTCAGAAATCGGAAGTGGAAAGTGTCCGGTGGATGGATTACAGGGAATGCCTGGACGGAATTCGGAACGCTACGCTGAAGCACTGCGTATTTCCGGATGAATTTGAAAAGCTCGCGGAGAGCCTGGAGCAGTATTTCGCGCAGTCAGGCCGGCCGCTGGCCTGCGCTTCCCGGACAGAGACCTGGGCCCAGGACGCGCAGGAGGAGCTGGAGGACTGGATTGAGGAGCAGGGAATCTATATCCGCCAGTAGTTGTATTTGTCAGTAGCTGCCCTGCATGGGGCGGCTGCTCTGCATGGCGTTCTGAAGCAGGGCGGACTGGTAGCGGCGTTCGGCCTCCTTCCAGTTGACCACTTCAAACCAGGCGCGGATATAGTCGGCACGCTGGTTTCTGTGCTTCAGATAATAGGCGTGTTCCCAGAGATCCAGTGTTAAAATGGGACTTAATCCCTGTGGAAGCGGTGTATCCTGGTTTGGAAGGGGAAGAATTACCAGCTTTCCCCGTTCGTCAGCCGCCAGCCAGAGATAACCGGATCCAAAGAGCTTTAAAGCCATTTCAAAAAAGGTTTCATAAAAATCTTCCCAGCATTTGAAATCAAGCAGGAGAGCGGATTTCAGCTTTCCGGAAAGCTCTGTGGGGTTTGGAGACATGCCGGAGAAGTAGAGCTGATGGTTATAGACAGCTCCCGCGTTGTTCCAGATGCCCTGCCGGATGCTTTCCGGCAGCTTTTTATTTTCCAGAATCAGGCGTTCCAGAGTCCAGTCGTGAAATTCCGGATAGGGCCCCAGAAGCCGGCTCAGATTTTCCGTATAAGTGCGCAGATGCCTGGAGTGATGGAAGAACATGGTTTCCGTATCAATATGAGGCTCCAGGGCGTCATAAAGATAGGGCAGGGGAAGCAGTTCAAAGGGGTAGTGCTGAATTATCATGGAAATCACCTCGCAAGCAGTATATGCATGAGAGAGAAAAATATACGTTCCACAGGACAAGAGGAGGAATACAGACAATGATCATACTGCCGGTTTCCGGACTTCTGGTTATGCCGGATGTCACTTATTATTTTCAGAATGACTACATAGAAAAATACATGCAGGGAGCGCCGGCGGAAGGAGCTGAGGTTCTCTTCCTGCTTATGAAAAATGAAAAAAGACTGAAGGATATGCTGCAGGAGGATTTCTGGCCTGTGGGAGTCACCGGGACTGTTACAGAACTGGACAGCGAGGATCACAGTGTCAGCATCCATACCGGTATGCGGGTCAACGTGGAAGTGACGCGTCTGGAGGACGGCACTCTGGACGCGGCCTGTACGCCCAGAGAAGAGATCGAGGATCTGGACGCGGAAAGCCGTGCCAAAGCTTTCCGGGAAGTGCAGACAGCCCTCCTTCAATATGTGGGAGGCTTTCAGTGGGGAATCGTGGCCAGAAATTATATTCTGCGCTGGAAGACCATGGAAGAGATGGCCGCGGGTCTTTCCTATCAGCTCAATATGACAGATGAGGAAAAATACCGGATTGTAGCCGCAGACCGGATTTCCGAACGCTATCAGAGGATTGAAGAGGCGGTCTATGAATTTATTGAGGTATCACGGGTCAGCGCGGACGCGGAAAAGGCTCAGACGGAATCCAATGAAAAGATGTATCGGGAAGAAGCCATCAAAAAGCAGATCGCGATTCTTCAGAAAGAGCTGGATGACATGCATCCGGAGAGCGTGACGGATGTCCGGAAATTTGAGATGAAGATACATGATTCAGGAATGAATGAAACCGCCCGCAGGGAAGCGGAGAAGGTCCTGAACCGTATGAAACAGGAGGGAGAAAACAGCCACGAGTATGGAATGCTCTATGACTATCTGGATTTTGTGACAGACCTGTCCTGGAAAAAGGAAGGGGCGGTCCAGATTGATCTGGATGAGGCGGAAAAGATTCTGGACGAGGATCATTACGGGCTGGAGAAAATCAAGGAGCGGATAATCCAGCAGCTGGCGGCCATGAAGCTGAAAAACAGACAGTCCGGCTCGATTCTTCTGTTTGTGGGTCCGCCCGGAACCGGAAAGACCAGCATCGGCCAGAGCATCGCCCGGGCCCTCGGAAGAAAATATGTGCGGATCAGCCTGGGCGGCATCCGGGATGAGGCGGAGATCCGGGGACACCGGCGTACTTATATCGGAGCCATGCCCGGACGGATTATGGAAGGAATCAGACGAAGCGGAGTCTCCAATCCGGTGATGGTGCTGGACGAGGTAGACAAGCTGACGAAGGCCTTTGACGGCGATCCTTCCAGCGCTCTTCTGGAGGCTCTGGATCCGGAACAGAACAGTACATTTACCGATCATTATATGAATGTGCCCTATGATTTGTCGGATGTGCTGTTTATCTGCACGGCTAACACCACAGATACCATTCCGGAGCCTCTTTTGAACCGTATGGAGGAAATTAATTTCCGAGGGTACACAGAGACGGAAAAGCTGGAGATTGCCAGACGCCATCTGCTTCCCAAAGCGATGGAGCAGGCAGGAATCCAAAAGGAGGATCTGGAGATTTCCGAAGAAATTCTGAAAAAGATTATTGAGGATTACACTGCGGAAGCCGGCGTGCGCGGTCTGAAAAAGCGCCTGGACGCCGTATGCCGCTCAGCGGCGGTCCGTCTGGTAAAAGGAGCGGACACACCAGTCTGCGTGAAAGAAGAGGAGCTTTCCGCGTTCTTTGATATGCAGCCTTTTTACCATGAGAAGCTTCTGACACCGGACCGGCCGGGTATCGTCACCGGACTGGCCTGGACCCAGGGCGGCGGAGAGATCCTGTTTATCGAGACTATGTTTACCAAGGGGAAAGGGGAATGCGTGATTACCGGCCAGCTGGGTGATGTGATGAAGGAATCAGCCCAGATTGCGGTCAGCCTTGTGAAAGATCTGTTCCCGGATCAGGAGGAGCTTTTTGAAAACAACGATCTGCACATCCATGTGCCTGCGGGAGCTGTTCCCAAAGACGGCCCCTCAGCAGGAATCACGCTGACCACGGCGCTGGCTTCTCTGGTAACAGGCCGTATCGTGAACCCGAAATACGCCATGACAGGTGAGGTGTCCTTAAAAGGCCGCCTGATGCCCATCGGTGGTCTGCCGGAGAAGCTGATGGCCGCTGTACGGGCAGGCGTCAAGAAGGTCTTTATCCCGAAAGAAAATGTGAGGGATCTGCCGGAGGTGCCCCAGGAGATCCGGGATCAGCTGAAAATTGTTCCGGTACAGAAGGTGACAGAGGTCTTGGAAAAGACAGGCATACTGGAAAAGGGAAAAAAGAAAGAGGCATAGCGCAGTCCATAAAAGTCTGCTGCTGTATAAAAAGCGCCGTATGCTGGCTGGAGAATCGGATTCAGCCAGTGTACAGCGCTTTTTTGCTCTGCTTTTTAGTCTCTGCGTATAAATGAATTTTCAGGACAGAATAAAACAGGAAAAGCTCAGCCATATTTTTTGGCCATCAGCCAGGAATACCAGATCGAAAGGATCAGGTCGGCGCACAGTACCAGCATAGACCACAGAAAGCACAAGAAGGCTTTTGCAGCAAAGCTGATCAGAATGATAAGAATTCCGGAGATAATAAAGGAGATGCCTCCGAATTTCTGGCTTTTGGCCCAGGTAGTTTCGTTTATCCGGCTCCATTTCGTGCGCAGGCCGATAACCGAATTGTTCTTTACGGAAGGCATGACAGCACCGCAGACGATCAGCAGAATACCAAGACAGCAGAATATCAGGCTGTTGAGATCCAGAGGAACCTCTGACAGATTTTCCACCTGATGGAAATCCGTATACAGAAAATAAAAGCACATCAGATCAAATAAAAGCAGACAGCACAGGCCTGTGATGGTGACGGCTTTCTCATTATTCTTTCCGCCTTTTTCCTGACGGGCCGCATATTTTGCCAGAGCCAGCATGAAGAAGCCGAACAGAATGGTGAAGGCAGGAAGTATCAGTGCCTCATATCTGCTCCCCCACCGGGTTACCTGGCTGTCTGCGCCATAGTGGGCGGGAATCTGCTTCGGAAGGGATGGCAGCATTACAATAGTTACAAGCAGAGGCAGAAACATTAAAAGAAAATACAGCCATTTTTTGTTTTTCATGTACAGATCCTCCCTGTTATGGATTTACCCGTAGGATAGCTCTGTTCACGAAGAAAGTCAATGGGGAAAGAATTTGGCAGAGATAAGGACATAAAAAAAGGAACTGAATTACTTCAGTTCCCTCCAAAATCGGAGTAACAGGATTTGAACCTGCGACCTCTCGGCCCCCAGCCGAGCGCGCTACCAAGCTACGCCATACTCCGATAACTCACGTGCAGATACTATTTTATTCGATAGGGGGCCGTTTGTCAAGCAGTTTTTTTTCTTTTTTCCAAAACCAGAAGTAAAAAGTTTACTTGATACCTTTTTTCCCGATACTTTGGGCAAATAGGCAAAAGGTGCGGATACTGCGCTCAATGACAGTGAAGAAAAAGAGAGCCCCCTGTAATATTGTTCAGGAGGCTCCTTTTCAATATTGATACGATTCCGGCAGAAGCAAAGCAAAACTATTTCCCATTCAATTCTTCGAGCTGCTTTTTCAAGGCCGCAATTTCTGCGTCCTTTTCTTTTGTGACCTGCAGAAGCTCTTCGTCTTTTTCTTTTGTGACTTGCAGAAGCTTTTCTTCCAGCTCTTCCACATAGTATTTCATGCTGTTTTCATCTAAAATCCGCAGTGCATCCGACCACATTCCGAGCACCTCCTCCGGTTTTCGGCGCAGCATGGCGATTTCCTGATAGATTTCTTCAAGCCAGGGATAATCCTGAGTCAGCTTTTCGGCATCCTCCAGATTTTCCGTGGTCAGCAGGGAGAGCCATGCCCTTTGTTCACTCTTTTCACTTTCAGGATACGGAATTTTGCGGAAGACGTCAAGAGCGATTAAATAAAATTCCTGCAAAAGCTCCATGGCAAGACCGGAGTCGAAGATGGTTTTCCCGTGGTGCAGATAAGTGTTCGGAAGCTTATGAAACAAAGAGGAGCTTTTTTCAAACAATACAATGACATAGACCTTTTTAATATCCTTGTAGGAGAAGTTTTTTCTTTCAGGGTTTCCGCGCACTCTCATATACTGGCGCATAACCAGATCGGCGGAATAGCAGGAGACACGTTTTGCAGGAAAAGCTGAAAAGGAAGGCGCTCACAGGAGCGCCTTCTTCAGTTCATGGATAAATTCAGGCGTTGTGCCGCAGCAGCCGCCCAGGATGGAAGCTCCTGCCTGGCGCAGAGTCTTCATATGGCGGGCAAATTCTTCCGGACCCATATGATAGACAGCTTCTCCAGTCTCGCTGATGGTGGGCATGCCTGCGTTGGGCTTGGCGATGACAGGGATGGAGACCCGGCTGGAGATTCCACTGATGACGGATTCCAGCTGATCCGGACCTGTAGAGCAGTTGCAGCCTACAGCAGCCGCGCCCATGGCTTCCAGTTCCTCCACTGCGTCAAAGATATTTCCGCCGAAAAACAGGCTTCCGTCAGATTCTATGGTCAGAGTGCAGAACACAGGCAGATCGCAGACAGAAGCAGCCGCGTCGAGAATCACCATGGTTTCATTGGAGGCAAGCATAGTTTCAGCCACCAGAAGATCTACTCCGGCATCTGCAAGAAAAGAGATCTGTTCCCGGTAGGCGTCATAAAGAGTCTCATAGGACATGGGACCAAGAGGCTCCATCAGTTTTCCGGTGGTGGTCAGATCTCCGGCAATCAGTGCCCGGCCGCCGGAAGCCTGGCGGCTCAGGGAGACCAGTGCCCTGTTCAGATTTTCTGTCTCGTCAGCCAGTCCATGCTCACCCAGACTGACCCGGTTGGCCATAAAGGTGGGAGCGTAGATGATGTCGGAGCCTGCGTCCACATAATCCTGCTGCAGCTTTATCAGTATCTCCGGATGATCGGCCACCCATTTTTCCGTACAGATTCCCTTGGGCATTCCGGCTTTCATCAGATTAGAGCCGGTGGCGCCGTCGAGAATCAGGGGGCCCTTTTTCAGCCGGTCCTGAAGTTCCTGTTTTGTCATATTGATTCCTCCTGATTGTTCAAAGTTCTGTTCAAGCTTCTTCTGAATTATTTTAGAGTTATTTTTATAAGTATAGTACAAAAAATACGGTTCGTAAAGGAAAGGAGAGAAAACGAAAAACTGAAAGCTGTTAAGAAAGAGCTGTTGAGGAAGCAGGAATGAATCGCTAGCGTAAAATTTTTGTAGGACATATAGAAAAGGGAACACCAGTTTTGTGTTATTATATTAGTCGACGAAAACCAATAGCACAAAGGAAGGTGTTCCCTATGTTTAAGAGTATACAACAGTTTGAAGAATCCGGCATTAAAAAAATAGAGAAAATAATTGAAAGTTTTATGAAAGATCCCAGGGATATGGCATCCTTTGTTTATGGGATCCGCGATGAGGTGACTGCCCTGGGACTGGATCTCATAAAAGAGACATTAGAAGACTGTAACCAGATGCTTCGTGACAGTGCGAAAAGAAAACAGTCCTGGGAAGTGGTAAGAACAGATGGGAAAAAGCTGACAACATGCCTTGGGACCGTTTGTTTTGAAAAGACATTGTTCCGAAACAAGCAGACCCGGGAAAGCGCTTATCTGCTGGACCGGATCCTGGGGATAGAAAGCCATGAACGGCTGACAGAAGATGCTGAAGCAAAACTGCTGGAGGAAGCGGTACAGACTTCCTACCGGAAAGCAGGGGAAGAAACAAGCCTGACAGATGAGGTGAGCAAACAGACCGTTAAGAATAAACTGCATAAGCTGACATTCCCGCAGCAGAAGGAAACGAAGCCAGAGAAAAAGGTGATTGAGTATCTGTATATTGACGCAGATGAGGACCATGTATCCCTGCAGTTCAAAGAGAAAAAGGGGGATCTGGAGAGTGGGGAGAACCACTGGAAGAACAACTGTGTTCTGGCGAAGCTGGTGTATGTGTATGAAGGGATTGAGCCGGAAGCCCCAAGAAGTAAAAGGAATAAGCTGGTCAATCCCCATTATTTCAGCGGAGTCTATGACGGAGCAGACAATGCAAAGCTGTGGGATGAAGTGTACGCATATCTGGACAGCCATTATGATCTGGAAAAAGTAAAGAAGATCTATCTGAATGCAGATGGAGGAAGCTGGATCCAGAGTGGGAAAAAGAGGATTGCGGGGATTACCAGTGTACTGGATGAATTCCATCTGCAAAAGTATCTGCTGAAAATGACAGGGCACATGAAAGACAGTGTGGATGATGCGGGGAAAGAGCTTCGTGATGCGATCAAAAGCGGAAGCAGGGCGGATTTCCAGGAGATTGTTGAACGGCTGAAAGCCTGCGCAGAAACAGAAGCGGCAAAAAAGCGGATTGATGAGAGTGCGTCTTATATACTTTCAAACTGGACAGCAGCGAAAATCCGTTTAAAGAATGGAAAGACAGTAAAGGGATGCAGCGCAGAAGGGCATGTGAGTCATGTCCTGTCCAGCCGTATGAGTTCCCGTCCTATGGGATGGAGCCGGACAGGGGCAGATAAAATGGCGCATTTACAGGCGTATTATTGGAATGGAGGGAATATGCTGGAACTGGTCAGACAGCAGGAGCGGGAAGTTCCGGGAGCAGCCGGTGCAGAAAATGAAGTATTAAGCTGTGAAAGTATGTTGAGATGGGAGAAACAGCGTCATAATAAGCTTGGGAAATATATAGAGAGCATAAGCCATAGTGTCAGTACAGAAGCGAAAAAATATGCATGGTTTAATGCGCATATCTGGGGGATATAAAAGCAAAGGACTTGTAAGAAGCGAGTAAAGGAAGTATAGTATAAGGAGATCGAACGAATATCAGAAACACATCTGGCAGTTTCTGCCACTATAATT
>CALWAZ010000147.1 GCA_944375725.1 uncultured Merdimonas sp.
TATTCGGCATTGAAGAACGCGATTCTCTCGAGATCTATGTTGAAGATGACAAAATTATTTTAAAAAAGTATGCACCGACGGATATTTTCACTGGAGAACGCGAAGACCTCATTGAATATCATGGCAAATTGGTTTCAAAGAAGTCTATTGAAGAATTAGCGAAGAAAGCTGGTTTAATCTAATATAAATATCCGTACAAAAACCGGCAGCCATCATTTTTATCATGGTTACCGGTTTTTTGCTTCTATATTTATTCTTCACCGGAATCTGAAAGCAGCGCCTGATAAATCTCTCTTCTAGACACGCCCCGATCCTTCGCGGCCAGACGCATGGCTTCTTTCCTGGGAATTCCCTGAGACTCATACATGCCCACATGCTGTTCCGGCGTCATTTCCTTCCAGGCCTCCTGTTTTTCCCGTATAAGTTCCTCTTCCGGTTTTCCTTCTATTACAAGTACGCATTCGCCCCGGGGCTCTTCTTCCCTGTAACGGGACAGCGCCTTTTCCAGATCTGTCCGGAAAATGGTTTCATGCTTTTTGGTCAGTTCCCGGCACACAGAGATTCCGCGGTTTCCGAGCGTTTCCAAAAGCTCCTCCAGGGTCCGCGCCAGCCTGTGGGGCGCCTCATAAAGTACGATGGTTCTTGTTTCATTTTTCAGTCCGTCCAGTGCCTGCCTCCGTTCCTTTTTGTCACCGGGCAGAAAGGCCTCGAAAGCAAACCTTCTGGTTCCCAGTCCGGAAAGGGTCAGCGCCGTCACGCAGGCACAGGCTCCGGGAAGAGCCGTCACCGTGATGCCGGCCTCCGCGCACATTTTCACCAGTTCTTCTCCGGGATCCGAGATTCCCGGCATGCCCGCGTCTGTAATCAGCGCCACATTTTTTCCTTCCCGCAGGCGGGCTACCAGTTCTTTCCCCTTATCGAATTTATTGTATTCATGGTAGCTGGTCATAGGCGTGTGGATATCAAAATGATTCAGCAGCTTGATACTGTTGCGCGTATCCTCCGCAGCGATCAGATCCACTTCCTTCAGCACCCGCACAGCCCGAAAGGTCATATCCTCCAGATTTCCGATGGGCGTGGCACACAAATATAAGATTCCCTGCATGAGTTATTCTCCTGTTTCCTGGGCCGGGACAGATTCTCCAGATTCCGCCTCTCCTGTCTCCGTGTTTTCCATCGTTTCGTTCTCCGCAGCCTGCTGCCCGGCCCTGGCGGCAGCTTCCGCTTCCGCTTCTTCCGGACTTAAAAGACCGTCAGCCGTATAGGAGCATTTTGCGTTCCAGAGAAGCCATTCCGTACTTCCGCTGTCATAGACTGCCTGAATCTGCTGGCGGATCTGCTCCGGTCCATAGCTCTGATGGCTGCTCAGCCAGGTGGCTGTGAAATCCTGAAGCCAGGGACGCACCTCTGCCTTCTTTGTCCCTTCGGGAATGACTGACAGCCGTTCCGAGGATGCCTGCAGAGCGGCACGGATAGTCTCATAGGGCTGCAGATCCGGATGGGCCAGACCGTACACGCCGTCTCTGTAATGGGAAGGATAAATCATGGGACAGATATAATCCAGATGCCGGGCCATGGCCTCATAATCCTGGCCCACGATCTCCGCGTCTATCTCGTGATCGATCACTGTGCCGAACACATCCGCGGACACCTTCACATTCAAGGGTGAAAGCGTGTCATAAGCATACTCGGTAAATTCCGTAATGATATCCGTCTTACTTTTTACCTGAGCCTCTTCTCCATAATCAGCCTCTTCATCCTTAATCTCTGTGGGAAACCGGATATAATCAAACTGAATCTCATCGAAGCCGGCGCCGGCTGCCTGCCGGGCCACTGCCATCAGGTATTCCCAGACCTCCCGCTGGTAAGGGTTCACCCAGGCCAGACCGTTTTTATCCAGGAACACTCCGCCGTCCTTTCTCTGGATACAGAGGTCGGGGCGTTTGGAGGCCAGCAGCGGATCCTTAAAGGCCACAATCCTGGCAATCAGATAAACGTCCTCCTCTTTCAGTCTCTTTACCAGTCCCGGCAGATCGGCAATATAATTCATATCCGCCTCCAGCTCCTGTACCATGGGCTCTTCCATCTGATATGTAACAATGCCCTCGTCATTTTTTATATCAATCACCATGGCATTCAGCTCGCTGTCACGGACCAGTCGCTCCAAATCTTCCATTTTCGCGTGGCCCGCCATGGGCCCGGTCACATAGATGCCCTTTACCGGCTCCGGAGGAACGGCCTCTTCCTGTTCCTGCTGAAGATCTGTCCCTTCCTCCTCCGACTCCGGGCTGGTCCCGCCGGCATTTTCTTCCTCTTCGTTTTCCGGGGACTCTCCGTTCTCAGGATCCTCCTCTTCCGCTCCGGTCTGAGCCTGCTGCACCTGAGGCGCCTCAGCCTCTCCGCTTCCACATCCGGCCAGCAGCGCGCAGATCAGAGCCACTATCAGGAACCCTGCTCTCTTCCTTTTCATATCTGTATTTCCTCAATATCTCCAGCTGTTAATAGCCGTAAATCTCATAAATTTCATCCATATAGACGCCCGGTTCCCGGTATACAATCAGCGGCTTTTCCACCGTCATTCTGGGCCGGCCTCCCCGGCAGGCCTCCAAAAGCACCATGTTCGGCTCCCGATCCACATACGGATATACCAGCCGCATTCTTTTGGGCTCCAGCTTATATTTCCCCAGCGTCATGATAATTTCCGCCAGCCGGAAAGGCCGGTGCACCAGATAGAACCGGCCGCCGGGTTTCAAGACCCTGGCCGTCTCCCGGGCCACATCCTCAAAGCTGCACAGAATCTCATGACGGGCAATGGCCTTTGGAAGCTCCGGATTCAAAAGTCCATGCTGGCCGGTCATATAGGGAGGATTGCAGGTCACTACGTCAAAAGAAGCAGCCCCGAATATGGAGGCCGCCTCCTTAATATCGCCTTCTACGATGGAAACGGAATCCGTCAGATCATTCAATTCCACGCTTCTCCTGGCCATATCAGCGCTTTCTGCCTGAATCTCCAGCCCGGTGAAGCTTTTTCCCTTCGTCTTTCCCCGAAGCAGAATCGGAATGATGCCTGTGCCCGTTCCCAAGTCAAGAACCTGCTCCCCTTCCTTCACTCTGGCAAAGCCAGAGAGCAGTACCGCGTCCATGCCGAAACAGAATCTGCCGGGATTCTGGATAATCTGATAACCGTTTCTCTGCAGATCATCCAGCCGTTCGCCGCTTTTCAGCTCAATCATCATCCAGCTTTGATTTCCTCTCCTGTTTTTCCAGCGCTTCCAGCTTCTTCAGCTCCTTGTCGGACACGCCGCCTTTTTCCTTTTTCTTTCTCGGACGGAACTTCAGCTCCTCCACCGGATATTCCCGAATTTCCTTTTCATCGCCATCCAGGGTAACCACGACCTTGACCTTCTGGCGCAGCACATTGACGCTCTGCACCTCTCCCTTGAAGCCGTCGGCTGTAGTCACATAATCCCCGCTGCCGGGAAGACGGCTGTTCAGCTCCTCATAGGTCTCCTGCTCATGCTTCAGGCAGCACATCAGCCGTCCGCAGACGCCGGAAATCTTGGTGGGATTTAGAGACAGATTCTGCTCCTTCGCCATCTTGATGGATACCGGCACAAATTCGGAAAGATGGGTATGGCAGCACAGCTCTCTCCCGCAGATTCCGATGCCTCCCAGAATCTTTGTCTCATCACGGACGCCGATCTGCCGGAGCTCGATTCTGGTCCGGAACACGCTGGCCAGATCTTTTACCAGCTCCCGGAAATCGATTCGTCCATCCGCCGTAAAATAAAACAGCACTTTATTATTGTCAAAGGTATATTCCGCCTGAATCAGCTTCATTTCCAAACCGTGCTTTTTAATCTTTTCCTGACAGATCCGGAAAGCCTCTTTTTCCTTCACCCGGTTGGCCGCTTCCTTTGCGTCATCCTCCGCGGTGGCAATCCGGAGCACCGGCTTTAAGGGCTGCACCACCTTTTTGTCGTCTACCTCTTTTGTACCGACCACAACGCTTCCATATTCCACGCCTCTGGCCGTCTCCACAATCACATGCTTCCCTCTGGGAATATTCAGCTTTCCGGGAGAAAAGTAATAAATTTTTCCCGCTGTCCGGAATCTGACGCCTATGACCTTTTCCATGTTAATTCTCCTTTATCGTCAGCATGAGAAGCTCGATCGTCAGCTCAAAGCTTACATTCGCCTTGAGACGTATCTTCGCCTTCTCAAGCGCCTTCAAAATATGCTCCAGGCCCTCATAGGAACTCTTTGCGGCCTGAGCGCTGATATAGTTGATTTCATCCGAAAAGATAAGACCATCGATCTGGCGGGTCGCCTTAAACAGCAGCACGTCCCGGTACCAGAGCATCATCAGATCCAGATAATCATCGATCTCCGCCTTATACTCTACGGCCCTGCGCACTGCCTCCGTGATCTCATAGATCTCCATATCTCTCAGATGGCGCAGAAGATGTATCACCTGATCCTTCAGTTCGGAGAAATGTTCTGATTCTGCCAGACGCCTGGCCTTTCCCACATTGCCTCTGGCAAAGGCCGCGCAGATCTCTGCCTGATAGTCAGGCACATGCAGTTCTTCCATCAGATAGCTGCGGATCTGTTCCTCCTTCACCGGCCGCAGCTTCAAGGTCACGCACCGGGAAAGAATGGTGGGCAGAAACGCCTCCGAATTTTCTGTAAGAAGCAGGATAATCCCGTAGGCCGGCGGCTCTTCGATGGTCTTCAGCAGGGCATTCTGGGCCTGCACGGTCATCTTCTCCGCCTCATCTACGATATAGATTTTCCATGGGCTGCTGTAGGGACGTATGAGAATATCGCTGCACAGCTGGTCCCGGATATCATCCACTCCGATAGACCCCGGCTTTTCGTGGGTCACACGGATAATGTCCGGCTGGTTTCTGCTCTCCGCCTGTATACAGGAATGGCATGTTCCGCAGGCATCCGTTCCTTTCTTCTCACACTGAAGCGTCTGGGCAAAGGCAGACGCAAGAAGCATCTTGCCGGAGCCCTCCTCTCCGTCCAGAATATAGGCATGGGATACCTTATTCAGACGTATCGCGTTCTGCAGATGATCGATAATCTGTTCATGTCCGATGATTCCTGCAAATCCTGCCATATATTCTCCCCTCCTTCTGTAACAGCCGCTTCCGGCCTAAAGCCCCTGTAGGCCGCGGCCTGCGCCATGTTCAGTATACCATAGATTTTTTATAAAAAACAGTCCTTTTACAGTTTCAGGCTGTCCCGGATCCAGGAACTTATTTCCTCAATGCATTCTGTCAGTTCCCGGTTGTAAAACCGTTTCTCTATTCCGGCCTCCTGAATTTTTTCCTCTGAAAAGTCCTCACTGTCTGCCAGAAAACGGCGGCACATTTCCGCGTAACGCGGCTCCTCCTGGGCCCTCTCCCGATCCAGGGCTCTCTGCAGCCGCTCGCCGTCCTCCACCTCAATATAGATGGGAACCACCCTGTCCTTTCCATAATAATCCCGCACGCTTCGGAAAGATTCCAGTACTCCCACTGCCAGATAGCTGGAACGTTCCAAATCGGTTGCTTCTGTATCCGCGGTAAAATATTTCCATATTCCATGTACCGTATGATAAGCCCGGAGCTCTATCACTCTGCCCTGTGCCTCCAGCTTCGCAAGACCATTTTCATCTGTAAAATGATATTGGAGGCCAGGCGTCTCCCCGGCCCGCATGGGCCGCGTCGTGTACAGCACCAGCGGCCTCAAGCCCAGATCCTTTTTCTCCAGCAGGCTCTGAAAGATCGTGTCCTTTCCTGTGGAACTTTTCCCTATGATATAAAACAGCTTTCCCATAGCTGACTGTTCTCCCTTTTGTGTATTTAAATCCGAAGCACCGGCATCCCGTCTCCTGCCGCGAGCCCGTGCACCGCAAAGCCGGCTTTCTGCCACTGCCTGATCCGCCTTACTGCCCCGGCGGTGATCTCTTCCCCCGGTACAATCAGAGGTATTCCCGGCGGATACAGATAGATATAATCCGCAGCCAGTCTTCCTGTGCAGTCTGAAACCGGGCAGACCTCCCTTTTCCTTTCCTCCGCTTCTCCTGCCGTCAGCGGGGCCGGAAGCCTTGGGAGCTCTGCGGGTTCCTCATATTCAAAGGCTCCCTTGTGTTCGGAGGGACAGCCCCATCCAGGCTGCGGCCGGCCAGCCAGACCGCCGTTCTCCCCGGCATCCCGGCTGTCTGCCGGATCCGGCCTCTCCGCCAGCTCGCAGTCCAGCTCATGCAAAGCGGCGCTCAGCCTGTCGAATCCCTCCTTCGTATCCGCAATGCTGGCAATCCCCACCACATAATCCGGCCCGCTCATCTCCATCTGCAGATGCCAGCGCTCCAGAAGAAGCCCGGAAAGCCGGCTCCCTGAAAGCCCGGCCCTGCGGGCAGAAACCAAAAGCTTGCTCCGGTCAAAATCACAGGCGCCGTCTGCCGGAGTTTCAGCCGCCATATCATCTCCAGCCAGATACAGTATTTTCAGATCCCGGCAGCTTTCCCGAAAAGCCGAAAGCAGCCTTACATGTTCTGCGAAAAGCTCTCCGCTCTTCCGCTCCAGCAGATCTGTGCAGGCATCAATGGATGCCATCAGAACATAGGACGGACTGCTGCTCTGGTACACGGAAAGATAATGCCGGATTCTCTCCCGGTCCGCCAGCTTTCCCTGAATATGCAGAAGAGCCGTCTGGGTCAGCGCGGGAAGCGTCTTATGCACGCTGTGAATCACCACGTCCGCCCCGGCACTCACCGCATCCTCCGGAAAGTAGTCTGAAAATGGAAAGTGGGCCCCATGGGCCTGATCTACAATCAGGGGTATGCCATACCTGTGGCAGATCTCCGCAATGGTTTTCACATCCGAGCAGACGCCGTCATAGGTGGGAGAGGTAATGATAACAGCCTGAACCGGACCGTCTTCTCCGCCGGGCCGCCTCTCTTCTTCCAGCATTTTTTCCACATCCTCCGGGCAAATGGCGCCGTTTATCCCCAAAGACGAAATCTGCTGTGGATAAAGATATTTTGCCTTCAGATTTCCCAGCTCTATGGCGTGATATACGGACCTGTGGCAGTTCCGGGCGGTCAGAACCCGCCCTCCACGGCGGGTGCAGCCGGAGACAGCGCTTAAGATCCCTGCCGTGCTTCCTCCCACCAGAAAATAGGTTTCCTCCGCCCCATAAAGACGCGCCGCCCGTTCCTGAGCCCTGGTCAGAACTCCGTCCGGCTCCGGATGATGCAGGTCGTCAAAGCCGTCAATCTCCGTGATATCAAACCGGTACGGATTTTCAAAATTCCCCATCAGGCGCTTATGCCCCGGCATATGAAACCCATAGTAATCCGATTCCCCATAGGCACGAAGCTTCCGGTAAAGGGGGCCTCCGAAGTCCTTGGAAATGCCGTTTTCCTGTGTCATCTCTTTTCCTCTTTCTCCAGAAGAGCCGCCATATCCGGAAACGGCTGCAGGCTCCGCTCCAGAATCCCCTTCATATAGGCAATCAGGATTCCGTAATTTGTCATGGGCACCCCCTGAGCCTCTGCTTCCCTGAGGCGGTACTGCATTTCCTGCTCATTCAGCATACAGCCTCCACAGTGGACAATCATATGATACCCCTTTAAATCCCGCTCAAAGCCTGTCCCTGAGGTAAAGGCAAATTCCGGCTTCTTTCCGGTATAATTCTCAATCCACCGGGGCAGCTTCACCGTTCCGATATCATCACACTGGCGGTGATGGGTGCAGCCCTCGGAAATCAGGATTTTGTCTCCGTCCCGCAGTGTCTCCAGGGCCCTTGCCCCCCGGACTGCCTGGGCGAGATTTCCCTTATACCGGGCAAACAGAATGGAAAAGGACGTGAGCAGAATATCCTCCGGCGTGTCCCGGTCTGCCAGATCAAACACCTGGCTGTCCGTAATCACCAGCTTCGGCCTGGTTCCCAGCTTTTCAAGGGTCTCCTTCAGTTCCTTCTCTCTCACCACCACGGATACAGCCCCGCTCTCCAGCACGTCACGGATCGTCTGCTGCTGCGGCAGAATCAGGCGGCCCTTCGGCGCGGCCTTGTCAATGGGGACCACCAGCACCACCAGGTCCTGCGGCTCCAGCAGGTCTCCCACCAGACGCTTTTCTTTCCCGGCCGGAACCATGCGCGAAAGCCGCTCCTTCAGCTCCTGAATGCCTTCCCCGGTCCGGGCGCTGACCCGGATATGGCGTTCATCCTCCGGCTCCCCAGCGCCGGAATTCTTTTCACCGGTACTGGTCTCCTTTACCAGATCCCATTTATTGAATACCACCAGATAAGGAAGCCCTCTCTTTTTTAACTCCTCCTCCAGCCGTTCATCCTCCGGGCTCATGCCTGCGGTTCCGTCTACAATCAAAAGGGCAATATCCGTCTTCCGCAGCACATCCAGTCCCTTCTGCACCCGGAGAGCTCCCAGCTCTCCCTCATCATCCAGTCCCGGCGTGTCAATCAGCATCACCGGTCCCAGGGGCAGCAGCTCCATAGATTTATAAACAGGGTCCGTGGTCGTTCCCCGGACCTCTGACACAATCGCAATATCCTGATTCGTAACCGCATTGATTACGCTTGATTTTCCCGCGTTCCTTTTCCCGAACAGGCCGATATGCACCCGTTCGGAGGACGGCGTCTGATTCATTCCCATGCTGATACCTCCTCTGATGTCTGACTCCAGTTATAAGGCTATTCTACTATAAATTCCCGCAAGGGGCAAGGCAGGCCTCGAATACCGGCCGGGATGAAACTATAGCGGAAAGCCTCCTTTCATACCATTTCCGCATCTATCCTTTCGTATCTTTTCCTTGACTTTTCCGCTCTCTAATAGTATGATTAATCATACAAATTATATTTATCATACTTTTGGAGGCGTTTATGAAATTCACAGACGGAAAATACGCATGGATGGTCAAAATCGGAGAAAAGGGACAGTTTGTAATCCCAAAAGAAGCCCGGGAAATCTTTGATTTCCAGCCCGGGACAGAGATTCTGGTATTGGGAGATGTAAAACGGGGAATTGCCATTCTTCCTATGGAACAGCAGGAGCAGTACATTTCAAAGATATTTGCAGACATAGAACAGGCAGATTCTGAACAACAGGGAGGAACAGATGAGTAAAATCGTATTTTTCTGTATACCAGCTTACGGACATACCAATCCCACCTTAAATGTAGTAAGGGAGCTCACTGCCCGGGGACATCAGGTATGGTATTATTCTTACGAAACTTTTCGTGAAGGAATCGAAGCCGCCGGAGCAGCATTTATTTCCTGCGACGGATATGGCCCGGAACAGAATTTTACATCAGAAGACACTGCCCGCGTGGGCCGGGATCTGACTTTTTCCATACAGATTCTTGTGGACACCACCCTGGCCCTCGACGCAAAGGTTTGTTCCGATATGGCCCGCCTGAAACCTGACTGTGTCGTGGCGGATTCCATGGCTGTATGGGGAAAGGCTGCTGCTATGAAGCTGGGCATTCCCTTCGTGTCTTCCACTACTACTTTTGCATTCAACCGCTATTCATCGAAAATCATGCCCCAGAGTCTTTGGCAGATGCTGAAAATGATTCTGGCCCTTCCCAAAAGCAATCATCTCATTCGGCGTCTCCGGGACAAAGGCTATCCTGTCAGAAATGTCCTGGATATCCTCCAGAACGACGCTTCCATCCACACCATCGTCTATACCTCTCCTGAATTTCAGCCCTGCACCGAAACTTTTTCAGACAAGTATACCTTTGTGGGGCCTTCCGTCCGTCCTGCGGCTGAAGAAATTCGAAAAACCCGGGATATTCTCATCTATATCTCCATGGGAACCGTAGTCAATGACCTGCTGCCCTTCTACCGGAACTGTATCACCGCTTTCTCGGATATGGAATGCCAGGTTATTCTGTCTGTCGGCCGCCTGGTCCCGCCGGAAGTTCTGGGAAAGCTGCCGGAACACATATCCGTCTACCAAAGCGTCGATCAGATCGCCGTACTGGAAAAAGCAGACATATTCCTTTCTCACTGCGGTATGAACAGTGTCAGCGAAAGCCTGTATTTCGGAGTTCCGCTGGTCATGTATCCCCAGACCGCTGAACAGCAGGGCGTGGCGGAAAGAGTTTCCCAGCTGGAGGCAGGCCTGAAACTGAAAAAGGCAGACGCAGCTGCCATTTCCGAAGCTGTTCATCAAATATTTTCCGATCCGAAATATAAACAGAACGCTGGCAGGATTGCTGAAAGTTTTCGGAAGTGTCCCGGCGCCAAAGGAGCCGCAGACAAAATCCTGCAGGTCTGCCGGACAGAAGGAAGAGCCGTTTCTTCCTGACTTTTTCCTCCCCATCAGCTTCCATTTTCAGCGTTCAGGAGGGCAGGCCTTCAGATACTCAAAGCATCTGATCAGCTCCGGATAATTGTTATATCCTTCCCGGATATGGAGGGTCCTTTTGCAGACACGCCTGCTCTTTCCTTTTTCAACCACACATTTTATGATGCAGTGTCTTTTCTTCTTTGTGATTTTTTCAACCTCCAGAATTCTCCAGCAGTTGTTTTTATTCAGCTGCGTGTGCAGGAAGGAATTTCTGTCCAGCAGTTCCTGGCTCAGCCGGCGGGATCTCTCTCCCGTCTCTATCACCTTCAGGGCAGCGGCGGAGCCGAGAAAATCGTTTACGGCTTGAGCCGCCCCTGTCATTTCGTTCTGAATAAAGATCCGGTACAAATCTCCATCATAGAGCACATAAGACACCATATTTCCGCCATAATTGAATTGATTCGCAAAGAGATACACCATTGCCGCTATGATTATCAGCATAGCCAGCAGAAACCCGATCGAGTTTCCAAAGACAGAGTCCCAGATCATGCCTCCTGCCAGAGCCAGGGCGGCCGGTACCATAATAATCAGGCAGCCATATTTCATCATTTTGCCGGAACCATTCTCATCATTAAATACCGCGCGGGTAAAATGAATCCCATACTCTGCCAGCTTTTCAGCCTTATGAATCTCCTCCAGCAGCAGTTCTCCTTCCCGGAATGCCTGCTCTTCTGTCAGAAACCATCTGCAGCCGAATTTCAGCTTTCTTCCGTTTTCATCCAGAATCAGGGCCCGGTAATGCTCATTTTGATACTCTTTTATGTATTTGCTTTCTGTTGAAATTATGTATTTCTTTTCCTGTGGCATATCGCACCTCTCCTTCTCTGATATTTTCCGTCGTCTTTGCCTTTGCAGACCGTTCTAATCCTGCATCGCATCATACAGAGTGCCTGAAAATTTTCTCCTGGCTTTTTTTCTACAGGGTAAATATGATGAAAATGAAAAAAACACTTACGAAGTCTGCCCGTTCCCGTATATAATATCATCTGCTGCAAAAATTTGAAATTCATTTTACTATTTTTACTATTAACAGCAGGAGGTTTTAAAATGCCGCAGAATAAAAGAGAAAGTTTGATTTACAGTGTTATGATGTGTTTTCTGATGGTCCTGTGGATGAGTATGTACAATGTCACACTTCATCTGGGACATTTTGGTTTTGATACGGTCCAGGAGGGATGGCTTGGTTTCCCCATTGCTTTTCTTTACGCGTTCCTGTTTGACTGGTTTCTGGTCTCCGGCATCGCCAAGAAATTTGCCTTCCGTTTCCTCGTGACACCGGAAAGCAGCACGCTTAAAAAGGTCATTGCCATCTCATCCTGTATGGTAATTCCCATGGTAATCGTCATGTCTCTGTATGGAGGACTGGAGGCCTGTGTAAAATCCGGCGCCTGGAACCTGCTTCCTGTGATCTGGCTGACCAATATTCCGAAAAACCTGATCATGGCGCTTCCCTTTCAGCTGATCATTGCAGGACCGGTGATTCGGAAAGTATTCCGCAGCGCATTCCCGGAAGGAAAGGTTCTGGCGTAAAGCCTCCGGCATGGGGCTTCTGCCTGCAAACACTTACGATTGCAATTTCCGTATCGGGATTCCGGCCGCGGTTCATTTCAGAATATCAATATCCAGCACGCAGTCCACAGAAATCTGCGTGCCGTCTTCCAGAATGATCCGCTGGCTGCTGGAATCTATCTTCCGGATTTTCCCGGTCATTTCCCTGTAAGACCCGCCGGACTTTCTTTGGTCCGGCACAAAATATGTGATTCGAAGCCGCGGCTTTCCATCCGGAAAACCGCAGGCTATCTGAAGCTTATAATCCAGCTCTGCCCGCTCCTCTTCCGAAAGATCGGGCTTTTGTTCCGTCAGCCGGGCCTTTTCCCTGACTGCGTCCCCATATCCGGTCAGAGCCGCAAAGGGAGAAAACTGCGCGGCCCGATCCCTCATGGACATCTGCGGATGCCGGGAGGATACGTGATGGGGCAGAGCAAGCATATCCTCATAATCCGAAGCTGTGTTCCGTCTGATATCCCCGGTATTTCCCTTTCTCTTCTGCGCTGTTGTCCGTTCTGCGTCCATATCTCTGTACCTGTTCCTTTTCCCCTGAATCATTCCCGTTTTTTCCTGCTGCCTCAGGCGCGGTGGCCTCCTATCTGATTGTTCCGGTTCCTTGCCGTAGCCCCTTCTTCCAGATTCATGCCCTTCAGAATCGCGTTCTTTCCGAATTTCTTTTTGATATCCAGCATGGCCTGCTGCAGCTTTTTCTCCCGTGCAAGCTCCGCCTTCTCCTCTTCTTTCTGTTTCTGAAGAGCTGCGTAATCCGTAAACAGGTCCAGCTGCTCATATCCCGATTCCATCTTTTCTTCCGCTTCCTTTTCCGGAAGCACATGATTGGCCGACATGCTCAGCCGCCGCACCAGAAGCTCTTTATCCACGATACGCTCGAAAAGCTCTGTCACTGCCTCCGTGATCTGGCGGGCAGAGGAAGTATACTGTTTCAGATTCACTGTACCGTGGGCGTGCTTCGGCACGGCCCGCCCATACCGGTCAGTCTTAATCTCTCCCTTATATTTTCTGCGCAAAACTGGGTCTTTCAGGTTATCGATGTCATATCCCACTGTCAGAACAATCTGATTGGTCTCCAGACCTTTGTCTACCAGATCAAGGGCAAGCATGTCTGCCATCTCCCGCGCTACCAGCCCGGCCTTTTCAAAGGTGTAGGGACACTGGAGCACCTGCCCGGAAATAATACTGCTGCTCTCAGGCTTATAAGCCTTGATATCCGCTATGGTACAGGGCTCCCAGCCCCAGGCATGATCAATCAGAAGCTCAGCGCCCACCCCAAACATATCATACAGCAAATCTTCATTGTAATAATCTCCAGGCTTTCCCAGAGAACAGCGGGCAATATCTCCCATGGTGTACAGCCCCTGTTCCTCCAGTTTTTTCGCGTATCCCGGCCCCACCCGCCAGAAATCTGTCAGCGGCCGGTGGCTCCAGAGAAGCCGGCGGTAAGATATCTCATCCAGCTCGGCGATCCGCACGCCGTTCTCATCCGCCGGCACATGCTTTGCCTCTATATCCATGGCTGTCTTGCAGATATAGAGATTCGGGCCGATGCCTGCCGCCGCCGTAATGCCAGTCGTGGCAAGCACATCCAGAATCATTTTCATGGCCAGCTCCCGGGCGGTCATCCTGTATGCCTTCAGATATGCGGTAGCATCCATAAATACCTCATCAATGGAATAGACGTGCATATCCTCCGGCGCAATATATTTCAGATACACCTCATAGATCTGCGCGCTGATCTCCATATAGCGCGCCATCCGGGGCGGCGCCGCCACATAATCTACCGCAAGTGCAGGATTTTCCTCCAGCTCCATACTCTGGCAGGAGGAACCCTTCAGCACGCCGCCCGGCGCCTTCTGTCTCCGCGCCGCATTGACCTCCCGGACCTTCTGCACCACCTCAAAAAGCCGGGCCCGTCCGGAAATGCCGTAAGCCTTGAGCGCAGGAGAAACAGCCAGACAGATGGTCTTCTCCGTTCTGCTCTTATCAGCCACCACCAGATTTGCAGTCATGGGGTCCAGCCCCCGCTCCATGCACTCTACGGAGGCATAAAAGGATTTTAAATCAATGGCTATATACGTCCTGTCAGACATGGACTTCTCCCTCCGCGCCAGAATTTTCAAACATACGTTCGATTTATTTGAATTATATCACATCCGGCAGGAAAAGAACAGTCCTGCAGAACTTTTCTATCTTTTTATCTCTTTCCCCGCTTCATTGATTTTCCGCAGATAAATCTGCGCCTGTTCCGGCTGCCGGAAAATATATTCCTCAATCGTCTTGGGAGCTTCCCTGCAGTAATGATCCTGATTTCTGTTTTTAAATGTGCGCCCGCACTTCGGGCATATCCACAGTTCCCTTGACTGTGGGACGGCAGGCCGCACAAAGCTTTCCTCTTCCACTCTGACTATAACGGACACCCGGTCCCCGTCCAAACTCTTTTCTCAAATCAAAGGGGAAGCGCACATAAGCTCCGCCCTTATCTGGCACCGGCTCTATCACCGCCTCAAATTCATAAATCCGTTCGCCCATTTCTTTCAGCCTCCGGTTCCTGTTATTTCCGCAGAATTTTCTCCATGGCTTTCCCTTTTGCAAGCTCGTCAACCAGCTTATCCAGATAACGGATATCCTGCATCAGCGGCTCCTCGATCTCCTCCACGCGGACGCCGCAGATCACACCCTTGATCAGCTTCCGGTCCGGGTTCATGCCTGGCGCCTGCCGGAAAAAATCTCCATAGCTGATATCCGATCCTGCGGCCCGTTCAATCTCCTCCGGCGAATACCCGGTCAGCCAGGTGATAAGCTGATTGACCTCTTCGGCAGTTCTTCCCTTTTTTACCGCTTTGTTCACCAAAAGAGGATATGTCTTTGCAAAGCTCATATTGTATACTTTTTCGTATGCCATCTTCTTTCTCCTGTTCCTACAGAAACTTCCCTGTCACGCTCTCCGGGGTGTTCCGAATCTCCTCCGGCGTCCCTGCCGCTACGATTCGTCCGCCCTCGTCGCCGCCGCCCGGGCCCATGTCAATGATATAATCCGCGTTTCGAATTACGTCCAGATCGTGTTCGATGACAATGACTGTGGCCCCGTTCTCGATCAGTGTCCGGAACACGCCAAGCAGTGTCTGCACATCCAGCGGATGAAGGCCGATCGTAGGCTCGTCAAAGACAAATACGGAATCTGACTGAAGTCTTCCCATCTCGCTTGCCAGCTTCAGCCGCTGGGCCTCACCGCCGGACAGGCTTGGCGTCTCCTCCCCCAGAGTCAGATATCCCAGGCCCAGGCTCTGCAGCACCTGAAGCCTCTGATGCACCAGCTTCATGTCCGCGCAGGCCGGAAGAGCCGTGTTGATATCCATGGCCATAAGCTCCGGAAGGGAATATTCCTCGCCCGCCTTATTCCGATATTTTACCCTTTCCGCGTCCTTTCCATAACGGGAACCCCGGCACTGGGGACAGGGAATATCCACATCCGGCAGAAACTGCACATCCAGGCTGATGACGCCTGTGCCGTCGCACACCGGGCAGCGCAGCTTTCCCGTATTATAGGAGAAATCTCCCGCCTTATATCCAAGTTCCTTTGCCTTCGGCGTCCTGGCAAAAATCTTGCGCAGCTCGTCGTGAACGTTTGCATAGGTGGCTACTGTGGAACGGACATTGATGCCGATGGGGGTAGCGTCGATAAGCTTCACCCGCTCGATACCCTCCGCTTCCACTGCCTTCACATGCTCCGGCTGCTTCGTCCCGGCGACAGCTGCTTCCAGCCCGGGCACCAGGCTTTCCAGAATCAGCGTCGTCTTCCCGGAACCCGACACGCCTGTAATGACTGTCAGCCTCCCTTTTGGAATCTCCACCTCCAGCGGATGCACCGTATGGATTGCCCCTGTGGAAAGACGAATGCTTCCTTCTGCAAAAATTTCCTTTCCGGCCGGATGGCTTCCCGCATCCACTTCCGCTTTTCCGCCCAGGAAGGGGCCAATCAGGGAATTTGGATTTCCGGCCAGATCGGAGACCGTTCCCTCTGCAATCACCTGTCCGCCTTCCGCTCCGGCCTTTGGTCCCATCTCAATCAGCCAGTCCGCCTGAGACAGAATCTGCGTGTCGTGATCTACCAGAAGGACTGAATTCCCATCCGCCTCCAGATCGTGCATGACACGGACGAGCCCCACAATATTGGAGGGGTGCAGGCCGATGGAGGGCTCGTCCAGCACATACAGAACGCCTGTAGTGCGGTTCCGCACCGCCCGGGCCAGCTGCATTCTCTGACGCTCCCCGGTGGAAAGAGTAGAAGCCGCCCGGTCAAGAGCCAGGTAGCCAAGGCCCAGCTCCATCAGCCGTTTCGCCACTGTCTGAAAGGATTCGCAAATACTCTCCGCCATGGGACGCATTTTCTCCGGCAGAGAAGCCGGCACGCCGTCCACCCACTCCACAAGCCGGGTCAGCGTCATCCGGCATGCCTCATCCAGCGTGATTCCCCGGAGCTTTGGATATCTGGCCGCCTCTGACAGGCGGCTGCCGCCGCAGTCCGGGCAGATATCTTCTTTCAGGAATTTTTCCACCCGCTTCATGCCCTTTTCGTCCTTTACCTTGGAAAGAGCGTTTTCCACCGTATAGACCGCGTTGAAATAAGTAAAATCCAGTTCTGTCGCCTGGTTTGTGTTCTTGGAATGATAGAGAATATGTTTCTTTTCCGCAGGACCATTGAATACAATATCCCGTTCCTTTTCCGTCAGCTCCCGAAAGGGCACGTCTGTCCGGACTCCCATCTCCCGGCACACATCTACCATCAGAGACCACATAAGGGAGTTCCAGGGCGCTACCGCTCCCTCCTCAATGGTCAGAGACTCATCCGGAACCAGCGTATCTCTGTCCACGGTTCTTACGATTCCCGTACCGCCGCAGGTACGGCAGGCTCCCTGGCTGTTAAAGGCCAGCTCCTCCGCCGAGGGCGCGTAAAAATGCGCGCCGCATTCAGGACACACCAGCTCCTGGCCCGCCGCCACCGCAAGAGACGGATCCAGATAATGCCCGTTGGGGCAGCGGTGCTCTGCCAGTCTGGAATACATAAGCCGCAGGCTGTTCAGAAGCTCCGTTCCGGTTCCAAAGGTACTGCGGATTCCGGGCACGCCCGGCCTCTGATGCAGGGCCAGAGCCGCCGGCACATACAGCACCTCATCCACATCCGCCTTTGCCGCCTGGGTCATCCTTCGTCTTGTATAAGTGGAAAGCGCCTCCAGATACCGCCTGGACCCTTCCGCGTACAGGACGCCCAAAGCCAGGGATGACTTGCCTGAGCCTGACACCCCGGCCACTCCCACGATCTTATTCAGAGGAATCTCTACATTTACATTTTTCAGATTGTGAACCCGCGCTCCGCGGATTTTGATTCTGTCGATCATTTCTTTCACCTGTTATCATTTGAATATCCATTTCTTTCTCTACCAGTCAAGTATATCAGGAAAGGAACGCAAGTTCAAATTCGTTTGCAGAAAATTCCGCAGACATTGACAGGTTTTTCAAAATATGCGATAATATAATTAACCAAATGGTTAACTTAGAAGGTGATATCTCATTGGAAATAACATATGCTAATAGTAGAGTAAAAAAATACTTTGAAGACTATACTAAAATGCAAAAGAAATTACCTTTTGAATGGTTAGAACAGTAAAGAAACATATGGATCGATTAAAAGCCGCTGAATGTTTCGGTGACTTCTTAAAGCTGGGCCTGGGAAAACCGGAACTGCTCACAGGCTATATTCATCCGAGATATTCCCTGCACATATCTGCTAATGCCCGTTTAATTATTGAGCCTAACGCTACACAGGATACCATTATGATTTGTACTCAGATTGAAGTGAAAGGAGTGAGTGATTACCATGGCAGTAAAGAAAACTGGTATATCCCGTGATCTGATTATTCATCCGGGAGAAACCATCGCTGATGTTCTGGAAGACCGCGGAATCACGCAGACTGAGTTAGCTTCCAGAGCCGGTGTGTCTCCTGCTTATGTGAGCAATGTATTGGCAGGTAAAAAAGGCATCTCTGCGAACTTTGCAATGGGACTGGAATATGCTCTGGGAGTGCCGAAATCCTTTTGGTTAAATCTTCAGGCCAATTATGAGTCTGAGCTTTTGGAACTAAACGAAGAACAAACCATTACAGACGAAGAGCGAAATGCCAGAGAAGCTTTAAAAGATGTAATAAAATATCTGAGAAAAACAGAGAAAATGCCTTCCCGGGAAAGCAAAGACGCTTCTATCCTCTCTCTGCGGAAAGCGCTGCAAATCAGCAACATTGCAAACCTGAAGGAAATGATTCCTTCTGGAGCTTTTCGCATGTCTTCCAGTACGACGGTAAATCCCTATGTCCTCGGCGCGTGGATTCGTCTATGCCAAATTGCGGGAGACAGCCAAATACTGTCCGAAAAATTTGATAAATCCCTTACCGCAGATCTGATAGACGCAATTAAAAAAATTATGTGCACAAAAAATGCAGATATCCAGCAGGAACTAAAAAAAGTCCTGAGCAGTTATGGGATTGATTTCTCTATTGTAAAAAACTTTCGCGGCGCTCCTGTACAGGGATATATTTCCCAGAAAGAGGATGATGTTTATCAAATGGTTTTAACCATCCGAGGTTCTTTTGCCGATATTTTCTGGTTTTCACTTTTTCATGAGATAGGCCATATTGTAAACGGAGATATCAGAAAGACCACAAAATTTGTAGATGACGGCTGTGATCAGGATAAAGAAGCCGCCGCAGATCGGTTTGCTAAAAATATGCTTTTGTCTCCCGACAGTTATACTGTTTTTGTACAGAAGGGAAACTTTTCTATTGAAGCCATAAAAAACTATGCTTCCTCACAGCATGTTATGCCCTATATTGTCATTGGAAGACTTCAGAAAGAAGGCCGCCTGAGCTACAATGTATACAGTGATTATAAACTGCGGTATAAATGGGCCGATTAAACAGACATTATTTTTTAACTCCTGATCTTTTTCCAAAAAGAGGCAGTCCTTTCATTCACGGCTGCCTCTTTAATCTGTTTTATTTTTGCTCTTGTTATCTCTTCAGCCCCTCCAGGTACGCCGGAAGCTCTGACAGATTCCGCAGCACCACAGACGCTCCTGCTGCCAGGAACTTCTCTTCCACCTTCCGGCGCCGCGCCTCCTGCTCCTCCAAAGGCAGAGCGGCGTATTCCGCTTCCGTAAGCCCCATACAGGAGCTTCCTTCCACGACGCCCAGGGAAAGCATGCCTGCTGCCAGGCCTTCCTTAATATCTGCCACCGTGTCTCCCACCTTGATGGCGGCGGAGACGGATGTGACCTCCAGCTTTTTCAGGTTTTCAAAAATCATGTAGGGATAGGGACGGCCGAAATTTCCCACGGAATTGGGGGAAAACCAGCAGTCCGGGCTGTAGCCCTTCTCTGCGGCGCCGGGCACCACGATCTCCATCATTTCATCCGTATAACCCGTAGTAGAACCGATTTTGATTCCCTTATCCCGCAGGTATTTCACAGTTTCCAGCACGCCGGGCTTGGGCTCCGAGAACTGATGCACGATTTTCAGGATGCTCTTCTCAGAGGTCAGGTATACCTGTTCCACGTCCTCTTCGGTGAAATCTCTTCCATGCACCCGTTTCCACTCCTCGTGAATCCGCTCCATATTCATCATGGTCCGGATATGATCCCGTTTCAGCATTCCCATAGGCTCCCGCACCTCATCGAAGGTGGGGGTAATCCCGTACTCCTCAAATGCCGTGATAAAGGCCTGCACCGGGGCAAAACAGCCATAGTCCACGGTCGTTCCTGCCCAGTCAAAGATTACTGCCTCAATTTTTCTTCTCATGCTGCGCCACCTCCTGACAATGTTCTTTCAAAAAAGCTTCCATGATATCGCACACCCGGTCAATATCCTCCAGATAAATCTCCCCGATATTTCCGATGCGGAAGGTATCCGCGTCCGTCACCTTTCCCGGATAGATGGCATAGCCCCGTTCCTTGATGTAACGGTACATCTCATCGAAGGAAAAATTCTTTCCTTCCGGATAGAAGAAGGTGGTAATGATGGGACCCTGATGCTCCGCGTCGATGTAGGGACGGATGCCCATGGCTTCCATGCGGCGGATCAGCTCCCGGTTATTCTCCAGGTACCGTCTGGCCCGGGCAGGAATTCCGCCCTCCTCCCGAAGCTCCTCCAGAGCTTTGGCAAAGGCCAGAACCGTATGGGTCGGGGAAGTAAACCTCCATTTTCCATCCTTCTCCATGGTCACCCACTGATCATACAGGTCCAGGGAAACGCTTTTGCTCTTTCCCTCACAGGCCGCCAGAGCGCTTCTTCTGCAAATGATATAGGAGAAGCCCGGCACACCCTGTACGCACTTGTTTGCGCTGCTGATCAGAAAGTCTATGCCGATTCCCGGCACGTCAATATCCACTCCCGCGAAAGAGGACATGGCATCCACAATAAAGGTCTTTCCTGCTGCCTTCACGGCCTTTCCCACCGCGGCAATGTCGTTGAGAATTCCGGAGGTGGTCTCACTGTGAATCATTCCCACATGGGTAATATCCGGGTCTTCCCTTAAAAGCGTCTCCACCTTTTCCGCGTCCGGAATTCTGTCATAATTTTCCCGGTAAACCACGGTGTTTTTCCCCATCTTCTGTCCGATCTCCGCCATGCGCTCCCCATAGGCGCCGTTGGCGCAGACCAGGATCTTTTCCTGATCTCCCACAGAGCTTCCGATTACGGATTCCACGCCGAAGGTACCGCTTCCCTGCATCAGCACCACGGTATATTCCTCCTCGGATACGTGGGCCAGCTCAAGCAGCTCTCTGCGGATTTTCTGGGTGATCTGTTTGTAGTCGTCATCCCAGGTGCAGTGGTCAAACATCATTTCCTTTTTTACCGTTTCCGTTGTAGTCAGCGGTCCCGGTGTCAGCAGTTTATAATCTGGCATTTCCCTGTTTCCTTTCTGTTTCCCTTATTTTTTCTTCATCAGCCAGAGCCGGCGGCTTACCAAAATCTTCGGCCCGGCTTTTTCCGGCAGTTATTTGCAGCTTTCAGACAGCTCCTGATGCCTCTCCAGCAGATCCAGCGTCAGCGGCTCCGGAAATACCTTCGGATAAGCGGAGCTGTTGGCCGGATCGGTGGTCTCTCCCTCATATACCGCATTGGGATAATACTTCTGCAGCTCGCTTCTTCCCTGGGTAATGATGCACTCGGCCATCTCCTGGGCCAGCGGATTAGTCTTGTCTCCCTTATCCACTACAGCCACAGACTCTGTCAGAGAAAAGTTTCCCTCCGTGGGGTCCACAAAATCAATGGGAAGTCCTTCTGCCTTATCCGATACCGCCTGCTGCCGCAGACCGAATCCAATGGCCACCTCGCCTGCCCGCACCTTCTTCAGCGGCGCGGAACCGGAAGACTCGATGTGGGGGCCGGCATTCTCATAGATTCCGGAGAGCGCTTCCTTTGCTCCCTCCTCTCCGTACCCGCTTACGAGAGCCTGAATCAGAAGCCATGCGGTGGAAGAGCTCTTAATATCTGTCACAGATACCAGATCCTTGTACTCCGGCTTTGTCAGATCCTTCAGGCAGGCGGGCATATCCAGATTGTTCTCTGCCAGCACCTCCGTATTGACGATGATGGTTCCCTCCTGAGATGTGATGGGCGCGCAGTAATCCTTCTGGTCCGCGCTGTTGAGCAGCGTATAATCAAACTCCAGCGGCTGGAACATCTTCTGCTCCTCCTGCGCCGCGTCCAGGTAGAAGGTGCTTAAGGTAATCAGATCCGCCTCGATATCGGTTCCCTCTGCCATAACCTTTCCGCCGAGCTCAGAGGTTCCAAAGGTCTGAAACAGATATTTTCCCTCATATCCGTTTGCATCGAGGGTCTTTTTCATAGCCTCTACCGCTTCGTCATCCGCATTGGAATAGATGACTACCTCTCCGCCGGCCGCGCCCGCGCTCTGCCCGCAGCCTGTCATGGAAAAGGCTCCTGCCAGAATGGCTGCCGCCAGAATCATGGAAATTTTTCCTGCTTTCATCTTCTTATCTCTCCTTTTTCTCTTTTCTTTTTATCATATATCCCAGGATTCCCTTGACTATCAGATTGGTGCCCAGGATGAACAGCGACAGTACAAATACCTCATTGAATTTGGTGTAATACTGCAGTTCCTTGATCTTTGTGGTGATTACCATGGTTCTGGCTCCCGCGATAAAGATGACTGCGCTGACTGTCACCATGGCGTTTACAAAGTAGTAGCTGAACACCTCCAGTATCGTAGAGGTCATATTGGGAGTCACAATCCGCACAATGGTTTTGATCCAGGTATCCCCCATCAGGGAAGCTGTGGTCTCCCAGGAGCTGTTCAGCTTGGAAAGTGAATTCCGCATCATCAGATAAGGCGTGGAAAAAAAGTGCACCACGTTGCAGAGGATAATGAGGGCAAAGGTGTTCTGCAGAGGCGTTCCTGAGAAAATAAACATGAACGCGATACCGATGACCATGCCGGGAATGGTGTTGGTTATCAGAGCAATGGCGTCGATGACTCCCTTCAGCTTTCCATTCAGGCCGCTTCTGGCTGTGGCAAGGGCTGCCCCGTAGGTGATCAGAAGCCCCGCCAGGGCCGTGCAGACCGCCACGAAAATGGAATTCTTATAGACGCCGGACAGGCTGCTGTCCTCCAGCACTGCCCGCACATGCTCCAGCGTGAAGCTCACCTGATAGGGCCATTCCTGCACCAGCGGCACCACAAAAATCACCGCGAAAATGGCAAGCACTGAAATGATAATCTCAGAGGAGCCTGCCGCGCAGACGGCATCCCGCGCCGGATTCTTCTTCAGCTCAATCCGGGATATCCTGGTGTAGCGCACATTGTACCGCTCCAGGTATTTCAGGAGGGCAATGCTGAGTACCGAAGGAATCAGCATCATCATGGCGACCACCGCGCCCCGGTTGAAATTCGGAATACTTCCCAGCATCTCGTTATACAGCACGGTGGCGACCACCTCATATTCTCCGCCCACGGAAGCCGGGATGCCGTAATCCGTAAAGCACAGGAAAAAACACTGTACAAAGGAAGCGGCCAGCGTACCCAGCAGGGGACGGATAATGGTCTGCCAGAAAGTCCTTACAGGACTGTCTCCCATGACTCTGGACACCACCATAAACTTCTTGTCGATGAAGCCCATGGTATTCAAAATCAGCAGAAACGATATGGGCAGTGTGTAAATCACATATCCGAAAAGCAGTCCGTGAAACCCGTAGATATCAAAGAGCTGTCTTCCAAAAAGCCTGGTAAGCAGCCCCTGCCTGCCGAAAGAATAGATAATGGCAAACCCATAGGTAATCGTGGGAAGCAGCATGGGAAGGACCGCCAGAGTCCATATTACCCGCTTGAATCTCTTATTTAAATTCGTATATTGTATACTGTATGCCAGAAAAAAGGCAAGCACGGTAGCCAGAAGAGCGCTGCATACAGAGACTGCCACGCTGTTTCCCAGGGCGGTCAGAAACCCTCTTCCCGTGAGCACCTCCACATAATTTTCGATTCCGGCGCCTGCCTCTCCCACAAAGGATTCCAGCAGCAGCCTCAGAATGGGGACCGCCAGAAATACCACGAAGATGGCAAGCACCAGGGCATATATGGTCTTGATTTCCCGTTCTTTTCTTACCATGGCTTACACCGCCTGCATGCTTCTCGCCATGTTCTGGTGAAACAGGGCGAAAATATTATTCTTTTTGATCTCCAGCTGATTTAAAATGAATTCCTTCACAAAATTATTCTGGGGAGTCATGATAATTTCCCGGGGCGCTCCATACTGGGAGATGCGGCCCTTGTTCACGATCAGCACCTTGTCTGACAGGGTCAGGGCTTCCTCCGGGTCATGGGTTACGATGATGGTGGTCAGATGGAAGTCTCTGGCGATTTCTTTGATCTTTTCTTTGATGGACTCCTTAATGACTCCATCCAGCGCGCTTAAGGGCTCATCGAGGAGCAGAATCTTGGGTTTCATCACCATGGTTCTGGCCAGCGCCACTCTCTGCTTCTGGCCGCCGGAGAGCTGTTCGATTTTCTTATCCAGATGCTCCCTGAGGCCCAGCAGGTCGATGAACTCCTCCACTTCCTTTTCTGACGAAATACCCGGTCTGTTTTTCAGGCCGTAGGTAATATTCTTATACACATTCAGATTGGGAAACAGGGCATAATCCTGAAATACGATGTTGAAACCTCTCTCTTCCATGGGAACCTCTGTGATATCCTTACCGTCAAAAATAATCTGTCCGCTGTCCGCCGGAGTCAGTCCGAGAACCAGGTTCAGAAGAGTCGTCTTTCCGCAGCCCGAAGGCCCGAGAATCGATACGATCTCTCCGTCCTGTATCTTCAGGTTCATATCCTCCAGAATCGTTACATTGTCATAAGACTTCTTTACATGTTTCAGCTCCAGCATGTTCATTCTCCTTTCTCCGGCGCCTTCTATATCTCCACCATACTTCTTTTTTTCTGTTTCCGAATCTATCGCTTTCTGTGTGTATTTGGCTTATTTCCGGCCTTTCCGCCGTCCTGACATCTGGTATTATTGCCAGCGTGGACGCTCCGTTTAATCAAGAACATGTGAAACCTTTGTAAAGCCCCGGTAAACCAGAAAAGAGGATATTTTGTAGAAATTCTACAAAATATCCTCTTCCTCCGGCGGCCTTTTCCGCCCCCGTTTTTCTCTTTATCTCGTCTTTTTCTCCGGGTAGAAAAACTACAGATTTCCGTCCCCGGCCCTTCGCATTTTCCATTTTATTACATTTTCAGAATTCAGACACCGGAAATTGTACTGAAAAAAGTACACGGCTTTCCTGCCTCTTTTTCAGCCCTCCCGCTGGTCATGGACCGCGTAGGCCCTGCCGCCCGCCACCCGGCTGTTCCGGTTCAGCACTTTCACGTACCGGTCGTAATCTGACGCAAGAAGCCCCATATAAATCATATCCACTATCATAATCTGCGTGGTTCTGGAAAAAATGGCGTCTCCGTAAAAGACCTGATCCTGGCTGGTGCACAGCACCAGATCCGCGTAGCGCGTGATCAGAGAATCTCTGAAATTCGTGATTACGATGGTGGAGGCCCCGGCCTTTCTGGCAGCCTTCACCGCGTCCACCGTATCCCTGGAATTTCCCGAATAGGAGATTCCCACCGCCACATCACCCGCGGACAGATTCCCCGCGCAGATATTCTGAAAATAGCTGTCGGAAAAGTATCTGCAGTCCAGTCCCAGATACAGAAGCTTCGCCAGGAGATCAAGGGCTGTCACATCAGAATTTTCCACACTGTAAATATCGATTTTCCGCGCCCGGTTCAGTGTGTCAATCACCTGCCGGAACACACTGGGAGAAATATTTTTCAGCATCTCCCCTGCCATATTGCCCGCCGTGGCTACGATTTTGGCGGGAATCTCCTCCGGCTTCTCCTCTCCGGTCAGGGCATACCCGTACATGGCCTTAAAGGGTCCTGCCTCATCCTCCCGTTTCTGCGCCAGCTTTTCCACTACCTCGTAGCGGAATTCCTTATATCCTCCAAAGCCCAGCGCCTTGATCATCCGCATCACGGTAGGCTGGCTGACTCCGGCGCGCCGGGCCAGCTGATCGAGGGTCAGCGCCCGCAGTTCCTCCAGATGCTCCAGCACATAATCCGCGGCCTTCTTTTCCGACGGCCTCAGATCTCCATAGCCCGCTTCTATCTTCAGTCTGATTTCTTTTCCCATTCTAGCCTACCTTCAGTATCTCAGCAAGCTCCTCCAGATCCTCTTCCGTGGTGGACCAGCTTACCGCAAACCGGACTACCGTATGCGTTTCATCGTACTTCTCCCAGAAGCTCAGCGCCACCTTCTGGGAAAGCTTCCGGTACATCTCATCCTCCAGGATCACAAACTGCTGATTGGTGGGAGATTCCAGATAAAAGGTCAATCCCTTTTCATGAAGAAGAGCTCTCAGTCTGTGGGCCATCTCTATGGCGTTTCTGCTGATATTAAAATACAGATTGTCCGTAAAGAGGGTGTCAAACTGTACTCCCAGAAGCCTTCCTTTCGCCAGCATGGCTCCATGCTGCTTCACCATCGTCATAAAATATTTCGGAGCATTTCCCTTTGGAAATACCACAGCCTCACCGCACAGCGCCCCCACTTTTGTTCCTCCGATGTAGAACACATCGCAGATCTGTGCCAGATCGCTGAGGGTCATATCCGCCTCTTCGCTCATCAGCCCGTACCCCAGCCGTGCTCCGTCCAGATACAGGGGCATCTCGTATTCCCGGCATACCGCGGCAATGGCTTCCAGCTCTGCACGGCTGTACAAAGTCCCATACTCTGTGGGCCAGGACACATATACCATTCCCGGAAATACCTCATGCTCATGGTTGGCGTCCTCATAAAATTTTTTCATATAATTCTTCAGCTCGCCTGCGTCCAGCTTTCCCTGGTGCTCCGGCAGCGTCAGCACCTTATGGCCTGTATACTCGATGGCTCCGGCTTCATGGGTGTTCACATGGCCTGTCTCCGCCGCGATGACGCCCTCGCAGGAGCGGAGCATGGAAGAAATCACCACCGCGTTTGTCTGGGTGCCTCCCACCAGAAAATACACCTGGGCTTCCGGGCATCCGCAGGCCTCCCGGATCTTTCTCACTGCGTTTTCGCAGTAATGATCGGTGCCGTAACCCGGCAGCGGCTCCATATTTGTCTCAATCAGACGCTGCAGAATTTTCGGATGCGCGCCTGCTGAATAATCGTTTTCAAATGAAATCATCGTTCTCGCCTCCGACTTCAGTATACTTTCAGAAACCTCCACTGTCAATCGGGAGTCACCCCGGCAGTCCAAAGCAATTTTGCAAACATTTCACACTTTTACTTGATTTTTTTCTCCAACGTGATAAAATAATTTTTAGCGGCAGATTCAAACGGGCTTGTAGCTCAGTTGGGAGAGCGCTGCGTTCGCAACGCAGAGGTCGAGGGTTCGAATCCCTTCAGGTCCACACAGGAGCATTTCCGGAAATGCCGGACAGAGTGCCCCGGATTATCTCTGGAAGCATAGCTCAGCCGGGATGAGCGTTCGCCTCACACGCGAGAGGTCATGGGTTCGAGCCCCATTGCTTCCACTTACGGTCAAAAAAGACCGGGTCTTTGAAAAAGATCCGGTCTTTTTTGCTGCGTAACCGTCTCCCCTGTCATTTTCTTAAAAAGACGGCAGCAGCTCTCTCTCGACAGATGTACGGCTCCTGCCAGCTCCTGAAGAGATACCGGCCGCTTCCGGAAATATTCCGCTGCTGCCCACAGAAGGGGCGGAAATATTTCCGTTCCATATCGCTCCCCGGGAACCCGTAAAGAAACACGGGCTGAATGATAACCGTATCCAGAAGCACATGGCTGTGATCCACCGGAAAGGCGCTGTGGGGTACATCGGAATTGATCAGGATTCCCTGGCCCTCAGAAAGTACCAGAGACTGCTGAAGCTTGTATTATAAATTTTACAAATCTGTTTTTCAAGGAGAATCATATGTTCAGACTTATCAGGAAAAAGAAAGAAGACGGCCCAAAGGCCGCCATGAATCTCACAGAAGGCAGTCCCTTTCAGGTCCTTCTGAAATTTTCTCTGCCTGTCATAGGCGGAAATCTGTTTCAGCTGTTTTACACTCTGGCCGACTCGGTGATCGTCGGCAGAACCCTGGGCTCCCAGGCTCTTGCCGCCGTAGGCGCCAGCAGCACGGTTATCTATTTTGTGCTCTGCTTCATCCAGGGCTTCACCAACGGCTTCGGCATCTGCCTCGGGCAGAAATTCGGAGCCGGCGATCAAAAGGGAATGCGCCAGAGCATCGCTGCCTCCGCCCTTTTATCCCTCTTCTTTACCCTGCTTATCACAGCTTTGTGCTGCGGTCTGTCCTATCCGATTCTGAACTGGATGCAGGTTCCCGCTGACATTTATCAGCTGGCCTATGACTATATGTTTGTCATTCTGCTTGGAACAGGGGCCACCGTATTCTACAATATGATTTCCAATATTCTGCGCGCCCTGGGAGACAGTAAAAACCCTCTCTATTTTCTGGTTTTCTCCTCCCTGCTGAACGTGGTGCTGGATATTGTATTTATCGTTCCCTTCCGGATGGGCGTGGCTGGCGCTGCCTGGGCTACTGTGCTCTCCCAGCTGATTTCCGCCCTGTGCTGCCTTGTGGTCGGTCTGCGCTCTTATGAGGTAATGCGGCTGAAAGCAGCCGATTTTTCAGGCCTGGGAAACGTGATGAAAGCCCATCTGAAAATCGGTTTCCCCATGGGCTTCCAGATGTCCGTCATGTGCATCGGCCAGCTGTCCATGCAGGCCTCCGTCAACGCTCTGGGCTCCGCGGCTGTAGCCGGATACACCGCTGCCACCAAGGCCGATCAGGTCTCCGTCCTTATCAACAATGCCATGATGGCTGCCATTTCCAATTACGCGGCCCAGAACTACGGAGCCGGAAAATATGACCGCATCCGCCGGGGTGTAAATGCCCGCCTGATTCAGACAGAGACCTTAAATCTTCTTATGTGCGCCGGCATTATCCTGCTGCGGAACTGGATTGTTCTCCTGTTCCTGTCAGATCCCACCGCGGAGATTATCCGCTATTCCAACGGCTATCTGCTCACAGTGGCGCCTTTCTACCTGCTCCTGGGCCTTCTGGCCGTATACCGCTCTTCCATTCAGAGCATGCAGAATGCGGCCGCTCCCTTCGCGGCCTGTATCGTGGAACTGGTCATGCGTATCGGAGCGACGGTAATCCTCACGGGCTTCATCGGCTATGCCGGTGTCTGCATTGCCAGTCCGCTGGCCTGGGCCGGCGCCTGCGCCCTGCTGATCCCGGTCTATTACACAATGATCCGCCGTCTTCTGCGGCCTGCGCAGATCGGAAAGACATCCGCCTGACCGTTCCGGGAAGTTATCCGGCCAGTCCCTCTTCCCTTTTCCTCTAAGCGGCCCCGAATAGAAAATGAAATAAAAGATTTCTTCCCCTTTTCGTAAGAAATTCTTAATTCTGATTATACTTTTTTTAGAGACTGGACACACTTTGGCCTTAATTATCTGATATATTATTAATCGTAGCAGGAACACATATCAGTATTTCATTCATAACACTCAGGGGCTTCCTTACGGAAGCCCCACTCCCTCGAAAATCTTCGAGTATTCGTGTATTTTCTTTTTTGGATTTTATCCCAGATCTTCCCCATTGGAACGAATTACTTTCTGATACCAGTAGAAGGAATCCTTTCTGGAACGCCGGAAGCTTCCGTTTCCGAAATCATCCGAATCCACATAGATAAATCCATACCGTTTCTTCATTTCTCCGGTGGAAGCGCTGACGATATCGATACAGCCCCAGGGAGTATATCCCAGGAGATCCACTCCATCCCCCACCGCTTCTTTCATAGCCTGAATATGGGCTCTCAGATAGGCGATCCGGTAATCATCGTGGATGCTGCCGTCCTCTTCCACCTTATCATAGGCGCCCAGACCGTTTTCCACCACCATAAGCGGGATCTGATACCGTCCGTAAAGCTCATTGAGCGTATAGCGCAGACCGTCCGGATCAATCTGCCAGCCCCAGTCGCTGGCTTCCAGATAGGGATTTTTCACGCCTGCCAGAAGGTTTCCTCCGATCATAGACTCGTTGTCCTTGTGGGACACACAGTTGGTCTGATAATAGGACAGAGAATAGAAATCTATGGTTCCTTCCTTCAGAATCTTCCGATCCTCTTCTGTCACAGTCAGCTTCACTCCCTGTTCATCCCAGAGTCTGGGCGCGTAATGGGGATATTCACCTCTCACCATCACATCGCCGCAGTAGTAATTGATATCCTGCCACTGCTGCTGGAATTTCAGCATATCCCTGGGATGACAGGTCAGCGGATAGGTGGGCATCAGAGCGATCATACAGCCAATCTGAAAATCCGGATTAATCTCATGCCCCAGCTTTACTGCCTTTGCGCTGGCCACAAACTGGTGGTGCATGCCCTGATACCGGAGCTGAGGGATATCCACCTGGTTCAGGAAGGATCTGGTTCCCTCATTCAGAATGCCCAGAGACATAAAGTTGCCCAGGGGCAGCGTTCCGCAGTTGATTTCATTAAAAGTAAGCCAGTATTTGACTTTATCCTTATAACGCCGGAATATGGTACCGCAGAATTTCACATACAGATCAATCAGCTCCCGGCTGGCCCATCCGTTGTAATGCTCTGTCAGATAAAAGGGCATCTCATAATGCGAGATCGTCACCAGGGGCTCGATTCCGTGTGCCTTCAGCTCGTCAAACACTGCGTCGTAAAATTTCAGCCCCTCTTCATTGGGCTCCTCTTCCACGCCGGTAGGATAGATTCTCGTCCAGGCAATACTCATGCGGTATACCTGAAATCCCATTTCCGCCATCAGTGCGATATCTTCTTTGTAATGGTGGAAAAAATCGCTGGCCGTGTGGTTCGGATAGTACATTCCTTCTTCCCAGGTGCGGGTAATCTGCCGGGGCGAAGAGCCTGTGCCGTTTGTAAGCATGTCCGCGCAGCTGGGCCCTTTACCGCCTTCCCGGTATCCGCCTTCAAACTGGTTGGCTGCCGTGGCGCCTCCCCACAGAAAATCTTTTCTGAATCCCATTTTAAGCCTCTTTCTTTTCTTTATACAGAATCAGAGTCATAACAAAGGTTACGACAATTCCGATAGCCACGGAAATACACATCCAAATCAGGTTGCTGGCTGTCTCACCAATAAACAGCGGAAGCGCTACAAAGGAGCTTACTCCTGCGAACGCGTAAATGCTGACCTTCATCAGTCCGGCTACGAGGCCGCCCACAGCGCTGCCGATCATGGCGCCCCACATGGGTGTCTTGTACTTCAGGTTCACACCGTACATAGCCGGCTCCGTAACTCCTGCCGCCATAGCTGTCACCGCGCAGGAAAGGCTGGTAGAACGCAGATCCTTGTCTTTCGTCTTCAGCGCTACTGCCAGAGCTGCCGCTCCCTGATCAATATTTGAGATAACCAGTGCCGGATAGAAGATGGACTCTGCTCCCACTGTGCTGAACATCTGCAGAAGATAGGGTACGAACGCAGAGTGCATACCTGTCATAATGATAAACGGCATCAAAGCTGCCAGCAGAGCTACACCGATAAATCCGATTGCGTCATACAGCCACAGCATGAACTCAGATACATAAGTTCCCAGGAAAGCTCCTGCCGGTGCCAGAATGCAGAAAGACAGCGGAATCATTACGATCAGCGTACACAGAGGCTCGATAATGGAACGCAGAGAATCGGGAGAATGCTTCGCGAAAAACTTCTCAATCGGCGCCATCACCCATACGCAGAGGATTACCGGGAAAATAGTGCTGGTGTAGCTGGCTCCATATACCGGCAGCCCAAACAGCGTAAATGCGGTTCCTGCGGATACACCGTTCACAAAGGTGGGATAAATCAGCATCGCGCCGATTACCATACCAAGTCCTGTGTTTGCCCCAAATTTCTTAGCAGCATTTCCTCCTACAATTACAGGCAGGAAATAGAAGCCCGCGTCGCCAACTGCTGACAGCAGGATATAAGTGGTGCTCTCCGCAGTTACCAGATCTGCTGCTTCCAGAATCATCAGAATAACCTTGATCATACCACAGCCGATCAGCAGCGGGATTGCCGGGGTCAGACAGCCCGAGATGGCATCCAGCACAGAACTTACCACGCCGCGTACCGTCAGTTTTTTCTTTTCCTTGGGAGCGTCAGCTTCCTCCATTTCCACAGGCTTTTCCATAGCCAGACCGCCCTTTTCACAGATCAGCCTGTAAGCGTCTCCCACAGACTGGCCGATAATGATCTGAAGCTGTCCGCTCTGCCACTGGCATCCCAGCACTCCTTTGAGCTTCTCGATTTCATCCACCTTTGCTGCGCTCTGGTCCTTCAGGACAAAACGGAGTCTTGTCACACAGTGTGTGAAATACTCAATGTTGTCCTTTCCGCCTACCAGCTCAAGCACTTTCTCTGCCAGCTCGGCATACTTTTCTTCTTTTGCCATTTTGTTTCCCTCCTGATTTCATTCATCATTTATTATCAACTGTCCCTGCTTTCTTTGCTGTACAGTTGTTTCACATGGATCATCAGATAAAGCAGCTCCTCTCTGGGGCATCTTTCTCCAAATTCCTTCTCCAGATAGTCGTCAATCCGGGCCACACAGTCTGCCACACCCGGATAGGCGGTCCGGATACTCTCATACAGTTCCTCGTTTTCCTGAGAAAACTCTCCGCCTTTTTCCTTTCGCTGCACAAAAAACTTAATATGATTTTTAAAACGGAAATAATGGAAGCTGCTCCGGTCCACCTGGACGTCAAAATAGTCCTCCACAATTCTCGTGACAATGGAAATAACCCGGTTGATCCGCTCTCCCTCTTCCATATGGGTTCCCGTATCCTTTTCTCCTTCCAGAGCATTTAAAAAGTGCATCGTAATGCTCGTGACCTCACTCCGGTCCAGCTCTACCTGCAGTTTTTCATTTACATTTTTAATAAACCACCTGGAAATACGGGTAAGCTCCGGATATTGGTATTCCAGCTCATAGGAATAGGGCAGTCCCACATTCATGCCCTTCCGGTTCCGCTCCACAGCAAAATTTACATGATCCGCCAGCACAAACGCCAGATTCGGATTCAGGCTTCCCTTCAGCCTCGTCTTTGCCCGTTCCACAAGCGCCGACACCAGCAGAAAGATTTCTTCCGGTATTTCCTGAAGAAGGCCGTAATACCGGCTGTCAATATCATAAAAAGTACGGGTTATTTTTGACAGATCCGTCAATTCATAAGGCACCTGCGGAAAACCGACGCCTTTTCCGAAGATAATGACCTCCCGCTGGTTTCCATCCAGACCAATCGCCACATTGTTGTTAATCTTCTTTATGACTTTCAAGGAACTTTTCCCCTCCCCATACCAGTCATCTCATCAATCCTGAATCAGGATCTGTCCGGCCTCCACTCTGGAGCCATAGCAGTCCAGATTCACGGGTTTATCATATCCCTCTGTAAATACCACCATGGTGGTCAAATCTGCGCCTGCCTCCTGCAGCTGCTTTCTGTCCAGCCGGACCACCGGCGACCCAGCCTTGACTTTATCTCCCTTCTTTGCCAGCGCCGTAAATCCTTTTCCATTCAAACTTACCGTATCGATGCCGATATGTACCAGAAGCTCTATACCACTTTTCGTCTTCATTCCAAAAGCATGGTTTGTGGGAAATATCATTACAATCTCACCGGACACAGGAGCCACTACCGTATCCCCATCCGGTTCCACCGCAAATCCGTCACCCATCGCCTTGGAGGAAAAGGCTTTATCTCCAACCTCTGTAATATTTTTGCAGATCCCTGATACCGGAGCCGCAATCCCATTGTTTTCTTTTTTCAAAAATCCAAACATCCTATACTCTCCCTTCTGTTGAAAAAGCAATAAAAAAACTCCTTGATCGCATTCTTTTCCCATCACAAATGGAAAAGGTAATGCCTCAAAGAGTAACAATCCTTTTTCTATCTTCTATTTGATATGATAATACCTCTTTTACAGGGCAAAGTCAAGTTTTTTCTCAGGATCATCAGAAAAATTCCAGGACTTGTTTTCTATATTCTTATGCTGTTTTCGGGCAGACAGGGCGCAGGGGGCACAGATCATTCAGATAACTGTTTATGCCCCTGCCAGCTGCCCGCCGCTCAGACTGGCCGTCAGAACTCACAAATGCCGCAGCCAGTTCGGATTTTCTTCTTTACTCCCGTATGATTATCGCATCAAATCCCGCTTCTTCCAGTCTTTTTCGCATAGCCTCCGCATTCTCTTTTACAGAATAGGCTCCTGCCTGAACCCGGTATAAAGTTCCTTTTTCTCCACCTCCGGCTGAGGGCATTTCGTCTGTTTTCTCTTCCTCTGATACTTCCGCGCTTTTTCCGGCAATTCCCCTGACAATCGCTCCTGCCATCTTCCGGTAATCATAGAGCTGCACATCGTCCCGGTCGTCTACGAAACAACATTCTATCAGCATAGCCGGAGCTTTCGTATGACGCAGCACATACAAGCCCGTACTGTATTTTACCCCGCGGTTTTTGAATCCCAGAGCCGCAATTTCCCGGCAGACACGATCCGCATATGTTTTCGCGCCGCTGGTTTCAGAATATACGTAGACCTCCGTACCTGTGGTTTTCCCATCTCCATCCTTGTCGTCCGCCGCGCTGTTAAAATGAATGCTTACATCCAGATCTGCCTGATGCGCATTGCATTTTGCAGTTATCTTCTTCAGCACATCCGACTGACTGGTTCCATTATCAACTGTACAGTCATACACCGTATATCCCAGGATTCTCAGCTGTCTGATAACCTCTTCTTTTACCTTTCTGTTTTCCGTGCTTTCATCTATGAGTCCAACAGCGCCGCTGGCTGTCATTCCCGCCGGATTATGCCCGGCATGCACATTCACAATCATAAACTACTCCTGTTCTGATTTATTTTCCTTTCTATTCTCCGGCTGATTTTCTGGCTGTTCCCTGATTTCCGGAAGACCGGTCATACAGGTAAGCAGAGACAAGATTCCTGAAAGACCTGCCGCGCTGCAAACCATAAGCCAGTTTACATCGCCTATTGTCATAGCTGTGGTTCCAATCATAGCCACAGCCGTCTGAGCTGTTGTCCTGACAGCGCGTACAACGGCCGCGTGGAGCCATTTTTTCATTTTCTCACTCATAAAATTCTTATCCTCGTCCTTTTACCATATACTATTCCGCTCCTGCATCTTTTGCCTGTATCTGCCGAATATCTTTTTATAAAAGGATGGGAAAGGAAATGCCAGAAAAGGAAGAGCTTGAAAGCATAAAAAAAGAATCACTACAGATTGCAGTGATTCTCAAAATGAAAAATGCCCAGAACCGGAATCGAACCAGTGACACGAGGATTTTCAGTCCTCTGCTCTACCAACTGAGCTATCTGGGCATTTATAAAACAGGAGCACGAATACTTCTGTTTCGTGCACCCAAGTTGCGAGGACAGGATTTGAACCTGTGACCTTCGGGTTATGAGCCCGACGAGCTTCCAGACTGCTCCACCTCGCGATATTAATTTATATGATTTATCCACATCAGATAAATCAGAGTGGGGGAAAGTGGATTCGAACCACTGAAAGCACAGCTAACAGATTTACAGTCTGCCCCCTTTGGCCACTCGGGAATTCCCCCATATGAATTGCGGTCCGTCAACGACTGATGCTCGTTCCATGCTCCGCTCAAGCCGATGATCGGACTCGAACCGATAACCTGCTGATTACAAATCAGCTGCTCTGCCAATTGAGCCACATCGGCACTTCACAGCTTTTGGCTGTATAAATGGGACCTATAGGGCTCGAACCTATGACCCTCTGCTTGTAAGGCAGATGCTCTCCCAGCTGAGCTAAGATCCCATTTGTACTTCGTATGTCTGATCACACACTGTACTGTTCTATATCGAAAATATTCGATATAAACGACCCGAATGGGACTCGAACCCACGACCTCCGCCGTGACAGGGCGGCGCTCTAACCAACTGAGCCATCGGGCCATATCTGTTTTGAATTATACCTTCAAAACTATATACTGTCAATCCAATTAAGACTATCTGTTCTATCCTATGACGCTTTGCAGAAATAGTGGCTGCATCCGCTCCGAGACCGGTCAGCTCGAAAACTCCGATTCTCTCCGTTTTCTCGCTGCCTTCGCTCCGCGAATGCCCGTCTGTATCTCGCACTCGGCCTCGGAATGTAAACATTCCTCTTCCTCCTGCTCCATACATCCGCCCGCTCTCTCCGCTCTTGGTCAAGCCCTCGACCGATTAGTAACAGTCAGCTCCACACGTTACCGTGCTTCCACCTCTGCCCTATCTACCTTGTCGTCTTCAAGGGGTCTTACTTCTTTCGAATGGGA
>CALWAZ010000148.1 GCA_944375725.1 uncultured Merdimonas sp.
CCGCGAAGCAAAAGGCTGCCAGAAACAGCGTTCCTGTGACGCCTCCGCTTTGCAGCTCCCAGCTGCAAAGAAAGACCATATCTGTGAACAGAAAAAATCCGGCCAAAAATCCTCCATATGGAAGACAAAAAGCCCGGATCTGTCCGGGAAGAAAGCGCACAGCCCTTTCAAGAGCCGGATCTCCGGAAAGCAGTACGCACAGAGGAGTCTGAAAGGACAAAAAGCCGAAGCCAAGGGGCAGTACAAACCGCGGCTCCATGCCCTGGAACAGGAAAGGCAGCAGCCAGGCCATCGCGCACATTCCCGCGGAATTGACAAGATAATTTTTATGCGTCCAGAGATACCGGGAAAAATACCGCCGGATGGAATGGCTTTTGGAAGTTTTTTTCCTTCGCTTCACTCCTCCGCCGCTCATATTTTGACGGCAGAATACGTAAGGATCCCCATGTTCCAGCAAGACAGGAGCGGCAGCGCATTCTGCCAGCAGTAAAAGTATAAAAACCGGGACGCACCCGGCCAGTCCTCCCCGGAAAACGTATACCAGATAAGGAGCCATGCCAAGGCATCCCAGAAAAAATCCGGCCTTCCGAAAGGCCCAGACGCAGGCCGCCGCCAGCATAGCATGAGCCGCGCAGACCAGCCCCAGAATAAGCCGTACAGATAAATTTCCGGCTCCTCTTTCACCGTCTGAGACTGCCAGAAGAACTGTCAGAACAGGCAGCGTCTTCGTCACAACGGTATAGAGCCCCAGGGCTCCCACGCAGGAAAAAACCATTTCCCTTTTTTCAAAGGGCAGCATAAAAAGATTCTGCATATTTTCCATGGTACTTTCCGAAAAAAGAGTCTGCCACATGACTCCCGCCGTAAACACCCAGATGACCAGAAAATAAAACACTGGCCGTATCTCCACGCGGATCTCCGCCTCATAGAGCCCGTAAAACACCACCGCGCAGACCAAAACAAGACGCCCCAGGCGTTTCTGTCCCGCCCCAAAATATTTTTTCGCCAGCGCCCGGTAAATGCTGCCTCGAGCTCTCATTCCACACCTCCTCCCAAAGCTGCCCGTATCCTCTCCGGATCCATCTGCTCCCTTCCAAACTCCTGACGGATCCTTCCCTGTTCCAGCACAAGCACCCGGTCTGCCGTCAGGGTCAGGCTCTCCAGAATATGAGAGGCGAAAAGGATACTGCCCCGATCCCGGTATCCGGAAATCTGCCGGTACAGAAATTCCGTACTCTGAAAATCCAGACCATTCACCGGCTCATCCAGCAGAAGCAGTCTGGGTGAAAGCACGAAGGCAGTGATAAGAAAGGCTTTTTTCTGATTTCCAGTGGAAAGCTCCCGAAGCAGCATATGCTCACAGTCCTCAAAATGAAACCCTTCGATCAGTCTCCGGACTTCCTCTTCCCGTGGCTTTTTCCCGTAGGCCGCGCAGACGTAAGACAGGTACTCCCGGAATGTAAAATATCCAAAGGAATGATCCTCGGCAAACACCGTGTAGCGGCAGCGCTTAAAGCTTTCCTGCCGGAACTGAACCGGACGCCCCAGAAACTGCGCCTCCTCCAGGCGGAAGCCGCCATGAAGGCCTGAAAGGATTTTCAACAGGGTGGTCTTTCCTGCGCCATTGAGTCCGATAAGGCCGGTAATCTCCCGGGCGCCCAGGTTCAGAGACAGATCTGACAGAACTGGTCGCCCTTTCTCATACCAGCCGGACAGCTTCCTGATATTCAAAAGCCCCTCTGCCATTACATACGCCCCTCTCCACCGCGGCCGTTCCGATCATCCTGATCCTTTTTCCAGATAGTAAAAGCAGAGTACAAAAAGGCAGCGCCCACAAGCAGAAACAGCGGGTTCAGGCTGATAAGCCCTACTGCCACAAGCATCACTCCAAGCACTGATCTTACATACATATGACGACGCATACAAATTCCTCCTTCGAACTTTTATATTCCTATCATAGTCCGAAAATAGGCTCTGCGCCAAAATGTCCCTGAACTGCAGGATTTTGTCCCCAAACTGCTTCGAAACAGCCGGGCTGCCGCTTTGTCAGCGCCGCCCGGCAAAAGACAGGGTGGCCGTGGCACGGAAAATTCCGTTTTTCTCTGATACCCGTACCGTTCCGTCGTATTTCCGCGCGGCAGCCTGAGCGCTTTTCAGGCCCCAGCCATGAAGGCCTTCTTCTGTCTTTGTAGTCTTCAAAGCTCCGTTTTTCTCCTTAAGCTCTCCGGAAAAGCTGTTTTCCACCCGAATCACCAGCATCTGATTTACCCGGCGGATCACAAGGGAGACGAATCTGTTCTCCGGGCCCTGAACCTTATCCGCCGCTTCCAGGGCATTATCCAGCAGGTTTCCCAGCACTGCTGTCAGATCCTCGCTCCTGAGATCCGTATGCCGTGGAAATTCTGCCTCCGCGTGGAAACGGATTTTTTTCTCCTCTGCGGCAGCCGCCCTGCTGTTGATCAGGTAATCCACTGCCCTGTCCCCTGTCCATGTCCGTTCTGCCATATTCCGGACAGGCTCCTGAATCCCCTCCAGATATTCCAGGGCCTCCCTGTTCTCTCCATCGGAGAGAAGTCTCTGAAGCACGCCAATATGATGGTGAAAATCATGAAACAGCCGGGCATTAAGCTCATAGGACTGGTTCAGAGACCGGTAATCTCTTTCCAGAAGCTCTCTCTGCTCCGTCTGGAGCCGCAGAAGCTCCTTTTCCATCTCATACTGTTTTCTCATACTGAACACCAGAACTCCCACCATCAGAATCAGGGACATCATCAGCCACAGATAGAGTTCATCTGCGGAAAACGCGATTCGTTTCTGTTCCGACAGGGTCACCACTGCCAGAAAGCCTGCAATCACAATCAGTGAGACCAGACGAAGGCCCCGTTTCTCCTGTGTCTGTTTTTCCTCTTCCGGTTCCTTCTGGCCCTCTCTCTGCTTTCCCTTTCTCAGAAGCCGCAGCGCCAGAAGGGAAAAAATCACATAAAAGCTCCACAGTGCCGCCTGCCCCGGAAAGCTTTTCCGTTCCAGAAATATCCTGCTGCCGGTCAGCACAGCCGGCAGGGCTCCTGCCAGAAAGGACCAGAGCGCAAGGCCAATCTCATAAAAGCTGCTGATAAAAAGGCACATTCTCAGATCTGTCTTTCCGGTCCGGGACGCCAGAACCCCGGCCAGCACAGCCTCGGCCGCCAGCCCATAGTATTCCGATCCCCCGGCCAAAGCAAAGCAGACTGCCAGAACAGCTCCTCCTCCAAAGGCCGCGGCACACTCTCCTGCCCGTGCACTCTTTTCCCGGCCATCCATCAGTCTGCGGATCAAAAGAAACGCAAAAAGGGCGCGCAGACCCGACAGCGCCATATGGGAAACCGCAAAAAAGCTTTCTGTCATAGATGCTCACCCCAATACCTGTTAATCTCTTCCTTGACGGACTGCAGATGGGAACGGCTTACGGGCAGCGCCATGCCGTTCTTCAGAACTGCCATGCCCTCCTTCACCTGCAGAATGTGAATCAGATTGACGATACAGCCCCGGTCCGTAAAAATAAATTCTTCCGCGTCCAGTTCCTCCAGGACCTGCTGGAGGCTTTTCCGTACCTTCGCTTCTCCGTCCTCCGTCACCAGACGGGCATTCTTTCCCTCTTTCTCAATATAAAGGATCTTCCGGTAAGGAATCTTTTCCAGCCTGCTGCTGGTCTGAATCGTATAAGTCCTTCCATCCTCCAGAGCCAGGAGCTTCAAGGCCGCGTCCACTGCTCCCGGAAGCCTTGCCTCCAGCTCAGCCTTCGGCACATAGCGGAAAATGGACAGCTCGAAGGCATCAATGGCATATTCTATGTGAGAAGTGACAAAAATGATTTTCACATCCGGAAGGAACGGACGTATCTTTTCCGCCAGCTCCATCCCTGTGGCACCGGGCATCTCAATATCCAGAAGCAGCAGATCGAAATAAAATCCATCCTCCGTAATGTCACAGAGCAGGTTCCTCCCGTCTCTGTAAGGCACCACTTTCCCTGTGCACCCGCAGCGCCCAAGACTTTCTCTGACTGTCTGTTCATATATGGCAATCATACTGCTGTCATCATCGCAGACTGCTATCTGAAGCATGGCTGTTCCTCCTGATTCTTTTATGGGAAACAGAAAATCTCCACCCGTGAAACTATTTCTGTAACAAAAAAGGAACCCTTGAATTTCAAGGATTCCTGTGCAGTCGATAGGGGAATCGAACCCCTGTTTCCGCCGTGAGAGGGCGGCGTCTTAACCGCTTGACCAATCGACCATATCTTCTGGCTCACTGCCAGCTTGATTACTATACCATAGAATTCCATGGAATGCAAGCACTTTTTTCATTATTTTTTTATTTCCCGGCCCTGCCTTTTACTTCAGGGCCGGAGTTCTTATAAACACATAGGTACTCTCATCGGATTGTTCCGGATCAAACCGGTAATCCAGCCGGTCAAAAGCCTTCGCCTCCTCCGGCTCCTTCGCCTGCCGCTCTGCCAGGAAGCGCACCATCTCTCCTCTGGCCATTTTCGCATAGGTGCCTTTCTGTACAATCTTTCCGCCGGACCATTCTCCGAAGACACAGGTGATAAACCGGTCTTCTTTCTTCAGATACCGTTCCACGCAGCGGGAATATTCTTTCGAGGCCAGATTCAGAATCACTGTACCGGAATCTGCGGAAATGCTCTCTCCCGATTCAAAGTGCCCGTCTGCGCAGGCCTCTCGAAAGATTCTGTCTCCCCAGAACATGTACAGATCCTTCGCCTCTCCCACAGACAGCCTGGCCTGCATCTCCAGCCGGTAAGGCGTCACTCCGTCCATGGGCTTTAAAACGCCGTAAAAGCCGGACAGAATCCGCAGGTGCTCCTGGACCCAGGACAGCATATCCTGTTCAAAAACCGCAGGCGCCATATACTGATACTGAATTCCCTCATAAGACAAAATGGCCGGCGTCAGATTTCCGCGCAGATCCATGGTCTGGAACCGTTCAAAATTCTGGCGGGCCAGAGACTCATTACAGCCCCAGAGCTTCTTTGCCTCCTCATAGGACAGCTCTCTCATGCGGGCCAGAAGGATTTCCGTATCATCCAGAAGCGCCGGCTCCCCAAGGGGCGCCAGCGTATCTGTGTCCACATTCATTTTCTTGGCAGGAGAGATGATCAGTCTCATGCAAGCTCCTCCAGCATCTGTGCCGGATTTTCCGCAGCCTTTACCTTATCAAAGGCCTTTGCAATGATTCCGTTTTCGTCAATCAGGTACGTGGTACGCACCACGCCCATGGACACCTTTCCGTAATTTTTCTTCTCCTTCCAGACATCATAGGCCTGAATCGTCTGAAGCTCCGGATCTGAGAGCAGCGTAAAGGTCAGTCCCTGTTTTTCCTCAAACCGTTTATGAGAAGCCACGGAATCTTTGCTGACCCCCAAAATCACCGCGCCCTTTTCCTCAAACTGGGGGCGGAGCTCTGAGAAACCGCAGGCCTGCCTCGTGCAGCCTGGTGTATTGTCCTTCGGGTAAAAGTAAAGAATCACCTTTTTCCCGGCGTAATCAGAAAGGCTGTGCATTTCTCCATTCTGATCGGGAAGGGTAAAATCAGGCGCTTTTGTTCCAATCTCAAGCATTGTATTCTCCTCCTACTGTTTTCATATGGTTTCCCTGCTATGCTTTACCGGCATTATAGCTTCCGGCATTTTTCTGTTCTATTGGCTTACCGTTCCGTCACTGCCAATGGCAATTCCATTGGAAATACTTTCCAAACTCTGGTAAAAGCCCGGCTTTTCCGACTCTTCCAGCAGTGTCATCTGATTCGCCTGGCTGACGCAGGGAACCAGCCGGATCTCTGTGCCGTTCTCACTCAGAGTCAGCTCTGCCAGCATGGTCTCATAGGTTCCGTTGCTGAAAATAAAATTCCCCAGACTGTAAAAAACGGGTTTTCCCTCATAGTATTCAATCCCCTGAAGCACATGCGGATGGGCTCCTATGACAGCGTCAGCTCCCGCGTCAATATATTGTCTGGCCAGGGTTCTCTGATATTCCTCGGGCTGCGTACTTCTTTCGATGCCCCAGTGGACATAGACCACCGTAAAATCGCAGCTCTCCTCCGCTTTTTCTATCTCACTCACCAGAGCCGCAGCGTCATAGGTGGTAAAGAGCCCGGAGCTGTCCGCGGAAGCATTCCAGGAATACTCCGGTATCACCCGGCTTGCTCCCAGAAAACCGATGGTTTTCCCGTGGATTTCAAAGGTCTTCAGTGCCTTCGCTTCCTCCAGATTCTCTCCCGCTCCCACATGGGCAATGCCTGCGCCGTCCAGCGTCCGCAGCGTCTCTGTCAGAGGGCTTCTTCCAAAGTCCAGCATATGATTATTGGCCAGGGTCACAATATCCACGCTTAAATCCGAAAGAACAGACACATATCCCGGATCCACCCGGAAGGTATACTGCTTATCCTCCATGGCTTCACCTGTGGTTCCAAATGGGAATTCCTCATTCACCATGAAAACATCCGCGCTCTCAAGAACCTCCAGAAGCCCCTCCGAAGCAGCTGCGGAAATTCCCTGCTGGCTGTATTTGCTCTGGAGCAGATCGGTGAGAAACAGATCCCCGCCGAAGAGAAGGGTCACAGGTTCTCCCTCCCAAACCTCCTCCGTCTGCTGTCCGGCCTCCGCATTCTCAATCTCTCCATCTGCAGTCTGTACGGTTCCGCTCTGGCCTCCGCCTGCCGGTTCTCCGGCACCGTTTTCTTCCGTCCCGGCCGGGACTCCCTGTCCCGGATCCACCACCGTCACCTGGGGAGTCTGATACGGGCTCTCCTTTTCCTCTGTCTCCGGAGGCCTTACAAGTCCGCCTGCCAGACAGATGGACAGACTTACTACCAGCAGCAGAATGCAGAACCTGAATCCCCGTACCAGAATCTTAAGAAGCTTTCCCATTCATCCTCCTTTACCCGGGAGCATGGATACAAGACCCGCTCCCCTTTCCCGGTCTTCCGCGGATAATCAGGAACACTTGCTCCAGCCGCAGTTTTTACAGATATTGCAGCCGCCCTCAAAGCTCAAAGGCTCTCCACACTCAGGACATACAATCTGAGCTTTTTTCTCTGCCACCGCCTTGGGCTTTGGCACTGGCTTTGCCTCTCCGCCTTCTTTGATTCTGCGCTCCTTGAGCTCTTCCTGAACCTCCAGATACATGTCAAGCAGCGCATTTCCCACAGCCATCGGACAGCAGGAGCCCTTGCTGGTATCTCCCTTCGTGGCCCGGCGCACCGTGTAGGACGGGCAGGATCCGGTAGAATTGAGCTGGTCAATGATGGTGTAAATGTCGATGCCGCCCCGGGCGCTGATGGAAATCATACGGGACAGGCCGATCATGAAATTGTTGCAGCCGCCGGTGGAGCCCTTGCTCAGATAAATCTCCAGCAGAGCCCCCGTATGAGGATCAAACAGAGCGATGCAGTGGAGGCTTCCGCAGCCGGTAATCAGCTTTCTCTTCTTTCCCAGCACATCGTCATTGACCTTGATGATTTCACCCCGGCCGAGACCTTCTCCTGCCGCTATGCCTTTTTTCTTGTCTGTACTCAGGATTCCCACCCGTTTGCAGCCGTCACGGAAAATCGTGATGCCCTTCAGGCCTCTTTCATAGGCATAAAGGTACAGACGCTCCGTCTCTTCCACGGTAAAGGAATTGGGCACATTCACTGTGGAGCTGATGGATGCGTCGATATGCTCCTGCCATACGGACTGCATGTCGATTCTCTGGCGGTAATCCAGAGTCATGGCTGTCACAAAGAAATCCGGCAGGCTGCCCTCATCCTTGATCTTATGCTCCTTCATATACTGCTCCACAATCGGCGTATAGACCTTATAGTACACATCACTTCCGTGAAGAGACTCTGTCTTTCTCTCGTAATAATTGGCGTAAATGGGCTCAATGCCGCCGGAGATGCCCAGCATCGTGGACAGCGTTCCGGTGGGGGCAATGGTCAGAAGCTGGGAATTGCGGAGTCCGTATTTCTGTACCAGCTCCCGGGTGCGCTCTGTGGTATTGCGCAGGAAATAGGGAGTCTCCATGATTTCCTCCACATTGCATCTTGGGAAAGCCCCTTCCTCTTTGGCCAGCAGCGCCGAGGTCTCGATGGCCGTATCTGCCATGGCAAAACCAATCCGGTCACAAATCTCCACGGCCTCAGCCTCTCCGTAGGTCAGGCCCAGCTTCAGAAGCATGTCCGCAAGGCCCATGATACCAAGGCCGATCTGTCTCCAGTCTGACACGCTTTCCTGCTGTTCCTTCAGAGGATGCAACGGAAGCCCCTCCTCAAGCACCTCGTTGAGAGCCTTTACACAGACTCTGACGCAGTCCTTGAACAGGCCGAAATCAAAATACGCATTATCCTCAAAGGGATTCTGCACAAACTCTGACAGGTTCATGCTGCCCAGAAGACAGCTTCCCCCTGCGGGCAGCGGCTCCTCCGCACAGGGATTGACACCTGCGTAGGAGAAGGATTTTGTATTGGAAAGCAGGTTCCACTCCTTAATCCGGTCCCAAAACAGAGCGCCCGGCTCCGCGTAATCCCAGTTAGTCTCCGCCAGGTGGTGGAACAGATCCCGGGCCATGATCTTCTTTTCGATCTTCTGACCTGTCTCTTCTCTTGTATAATGAAGCAGGAATGGCTTATTTTCTTTTACTGCCTCCATGAATTCATTGCTGACCCGAACAGAGATGTTGGCCTTTGTCACCTTGTTCAGGTCCGTCTTCAGATCCACAAACTCTTCCACGTCCGGATGGGAGCAGTCAATGGATATCATCAGGGCGCCCCGTCTTCCGTTCTGTCCGATCAGGCTGGTCACCAGTGAATAAAGCTCCATAAAAGACACGGAGCCGCTGGTCTCTTTGGCCGCGTTGTTGATGGCGGCTCCTCTGGGACTTAAACCCGAAATGTCGATGCCGCAGCCTCCTCCATAGCTGTAAGTCCGGGCAAGCTTCGTGGCGCAGTTGAAAATACTCTCGATATTATCTTCCGGAGGCGTAATCACATAGCAGTTGGACAGGCTGATCTTTTTCCCATGGTTCTGCAGTCCCCGGTTGGACAGAATCCTTCCGCCGAACAGAAACTTCTTTTCCTTTATCAACTTGGCCACATCCTGATTTCCGCCGCTGACGCGCGTAATCCACTCTTCGAAATTCTCATTTTCGAAGCAGTATTTTTTCTTCCAGATATCCGTTCCCAGCTGGTTATTTTCTCCCAGCCACTCCTTTTCGTCCATTATCTCCCACTCCAATCCATTCATAGATATAGTTGTATAGCTCTTATACTAGCACAAGATATAGTTTTCCTCAAGAGGCTTTTTCTGTGCATTCCCGAAGTCTCCTCTTTTTACGATTCCAGCCCCTCATCCTCAATCAGATCCGTACCGTCAGCCGCAGAGGTGGCCAGGAAATCGCAGCGTTCATTCTGCTCATGGCCGTCATGGCCCTTGACCCAGATGAATTTCACCTGATGGGGTTCTTTTGCCTTCAGCAGCCTTTTCCAAAGATCCACATTTTTCACGGGCCCTGCGCTTCCTCTCCAGTTCTTCTTCAGCCATCCGTCCACCCAGTGCTGGTTAAAAGCGTCCGTCACATATTTGGAATCAGAATACACTTCCACCTGGCAGGGACGGTTCAGAGCCTCCAGCCCCACGATCACAGCCATCAGCTCCATCCGGTTATTCGTCGTCCTTTTATACCCCTGGCTGTATTCCCGCATATGAAGCTGCCCTTTTGCATCCTCACAGGTCAGGATTACCCCGTAGCCTCCCGGCCCATCCGGATTTCCTCTGGCTGCCCCGTCTGTATAGATTTTTACAAGCATACGTTTAAACCTCCAAGCACTTCTTTTCTGCCCGCAAATCCAAAACCCCGCAGGATTCTGCGAGTCAGAAAAAGGGGACACACCAGCCGGTGTGTCCCCTTTGATGTTCTATCCTATTTTACCTGATAGGAGCCGGGAATGCAACCTGTCTTCTCTTTCCTTACAGCAGCGCCAGAAGCACAAAGTTCAGAATAAACAGGAACGTGCATACCCAGAGAATCGGATGAATCTCCTTTGTCTCCTTCTTGCAGATCTTTACGATGCAGTAGAAAATGAAGCCTGTGGCAATACCGTAAGAAATGCTGTAGCACAGAGCCATTACAAAGCCTGCGAAGAATGCCGGAATCGCCTCGCTGAGATCCTCCCAGTTAATCTCCTTGAAGGAAGAAGTCATCATAATACCTACCGCTACCAGCGCGGGAGCAGTCGCCGCAAAAGGAACTGCGCTTACAAAAGTAGCAAGAAATGCGGAAAGCGCAAAGCAGATCGCTACCACTACGGAAGTAAGACCTGTACGTCCGCCTGCTCCGATACCGGAAGCGCTCTCCACGAAGGTGGTCGTATTGGAAGTTCCGAACAGAGCTCCGATGGAAGTAGCCGTCGCATCTGCGAAAAGAGCCTTGTCCAGTCTGGATTTGAAGCCCGCGCTCTTCTCCATCATCTCCTCATCCTCAGCGCTGAAAATACCGCTGCGGCGTCCGGTTCCGATAAAGGTTCCGATAGTATCAAAGGTATCTGTGATGCTGAAAGAGAAGATCGTGATCAGCACCAGCGGAATCTTGGCCGGATCAGAAAACAGGGTTCCAATGCCGCCTTCCTTAAAGATAGCAAGGAATGTGGTGGGCAGAGCCGCGCATGCCTCTGAAAAGCTTGTGGTATCCTGGGGAGACGTTACCCCAAACGGAATACCAATCAGCGTGGTCGCAATAATTGCAATCAGGATTGCTCCCTTTACATTGCATACAAGAAGCACAATCGTCAGAATCAGTCCGATGATAAATACCCAGAATGCCGGCTGATTCAGTGTAGCCAGAGCGGGAACACCGCTGTCAAAAGTGATGATGCCCACGTTCAGAAGTCCGATATACGCTACAAAGATACCGATGCCGCCGCCGATTGCGTTCTGCAGGCCTGTCGGAATCGATTTGATGATGTATTTCCGGACCTTTGTCACGGTGATCAGAATATTTACGACACCGCAGATAAATACCATGGACAGGGCCTGCTGCCAGGTAAATCCAAGTCCGAAGCATACGGTATAGACAAAAAACGCATTCAGGCCCATACCGGGTGCCTGCGCGTAGGGAACGTTCGCCACCAGACCCATAACCAGGGTTCCGATAATAGAAGCAATGATCGTAGCAAGGAACACTGCTCCCCATTCCATGCCGGACTGGGACAGGATGCTGGGGTTCACCACAATGATGTAGGACATTGCAAAGAATGTGGTAAGTCCCGCCATAATCTCAGTGGAAACAGACGTGCCGTTCTCTTTGAGTTTGAAGAATTTCTCCATTACATAACCCTCCTAGTTTTCTCGCCCCTTTCGGGGATTTGCAGGTTGTCTGATCTGCTTTGGCCCGCAGGCCTCCCGCAAATCAAAATACGGTTTTATGTTAGCACATAATCTCAGAAAAGTCCATGTAATGTCAGTCATTTTCACTCTTTCGGATTTCCTATAAATACTTATTAGATATTCTTATAAACAGCTATCGACGCCGGTGTACAAGGGACCATACAGCTCCCTGTACACCGGCGTCAGTAATTTCAAATAATAATACAGATCAGGCCGCCGGTGCTTTCATTCACGATTTTCTGCATGGTCTCCTGCAGCTTCACCTGGCTTTCATCTCCTATCTGATAAATCTTGCTCCGGATACCATCCTCCACCAGTTCCTCCACGGATTTCCCGAAAATATTCGTATTCCAGATTCCTTCCTCCGAGCTGTTGCTGTCTTTGAGAAACCGGATCAGATCCTGCGCCTGTTCCTCGCTTCCCACGATAGGCGCAATCTCCGTCTCAATGTTTGCCCGGATCATATGGATGCTGGGCGCGACAGACCGGATTTTTACGCCGAATTTATTTCCCTGGTGGATCAGTTCCGGTTCTTCCAGTGTGATCTCGGACTGATCCGGCAGAACCACACCATAGCCTTTCTGCCGGACAGAGGACACAGCCGCCTCCACTCTCGCATACTCCTTTTTCATGCGGGACAGTTCCCGGATCAGCGCAATCAGCTCATATTCTCCGAGTATTTCGCTTCCGGTCAGCTCACTGAGAAGCTCGTAATAATATTTTTCGTCTATTTCCAGCATCACCTGGCCGCAGCCGCTGTCCATATGAATGCCCTCAAGCTTTACCTTTTCTATGTACGGACTGTCTGTTTTGAGATTTTCAGGCGTCAGTTCCCGGATAGTACTGATTCGGTCCGCAGTTTCACGGATGCTTTTGATAATATCCTGCTTAATCTTGTGGTCCATAGGAAGCATTTCCACCCATTTGGGCACATAAAATTCCAGCTTTGCCAGAGGAAACTCATAGAGAATCTGCTCCAGAATCCGGGTGATGTCCTCTTTTTTCAGCTGCTCGCAGTTCACCGGCAGAACAGCCACTCCATACTTTTCTTCCATGCGGGCCGCCTGCGACTGCACCGGTTCGCTGTAGGGCCGTTCGGAGTTCAGCAGGATAATAAAGGGTTTCCCCAGCTTTTTTAATTCTGCCACGGTCCGCTCTTCCGGCTCTGTATAGTTTTCTCTGGGGATTTCCCCAAACGATCCGTCGCAGGTCACCACGATTCCGATGGTGGCATGATCGGTGATGACTTTCTGGGTGCCCAGCTCCGCCGCCTGGGAAAAGGGAATTTCATAATCGAACCAGGGCGTTTTCACCATCCGCTCTTCCCCATCCTCAATATGCCCCTCGCTGCCGGGCACCATAAAACCCACACAGTCGATCATGCGGATCCGCACTTCCACATCATCGGAGATCCGCACTGCCGCAGCTTCCTTGGGAATAAACTTGGGCTCCGTGGTCATAATCGTCTTTCCCGCCGCTGACTGGGGCAGCTCATCTCTGGCCCTGGTCCGGGCGTGCTCATCCTCAATGCCCGGCAGCACGCAGAGATCCATGAACCGCTTGATAAATGTAGATTTTCCGGTGCGGACCGGCCCTACCACCCCCAGATAAATCTCGCCTCCTGTCCGGGTCTTAATATCCCTGTACAGGTTATATTCGGAACTTTTGTCCATAAAAATACCCCTTCCATATATACTGCTACAGTATATGCAAGAGGTATTTTTCCTATGTGTTTCAATTTTTTGGGCGGCCGGCGCCGCAGCCAAGTCTGCCCGGCCGGTCATTCAATATCAATATCCAGGGGCTTATCAAGCTCCTCCGACACATATTTGCCGTTTTTCTTTCTCTGGCGCACGCACTCGGTCAGAAGATATTCGATCTGTCCGTTCACGGAACGGAAATCATCCTCAGCCCAGGCAGCTATCTGGTTGTACAGCTTCGTGGAAAGGCGGAGCGGAATCTGTTTCTTCTGGTTATCTGCCATAGGTTTCTGTCCTGTCTGATCAGTACAGGCTGCCCGTATTTACAATGGGCTGGGCATCGTGGTTTCCGCAGAGAACTACCAGAAGGTTGGACACCATGGCGGCCTTGCGCTCGTCGTCCAGCTCCACCGTATGCTTCTCATCGAGACGCTCCAGAGCCATCTCCACCATACCGACCGCTCCTTCCACGATCATTTTTCTGGCATCAATGATTGCCGACGCCTGCTGTCTCTGCAGCATCACCGCCGCAATCTCCGGCGCATAAGCCAGATAGGTGATGCGCGCTTCCAGAATCTCCAGACCCGCATCCGCCACTTTGTTCTGGATCTCATTCCGGATACGCTCTGCCACCACTTCACTGGATCCCCGCAGGCTTCCCTCATCGGCGATGCCGTCTCCCGTGGTGTCCACGCCCGGAGCCACATCATAGGGATAGATGCGGACGATATTGCGCAGGGCGCTGTCACACTGGAGGGAAAGGTATTCCTTATAATTGTCCACCTCAAACACAGC
>CALWAZ010000149.1 GCA_944375725.1 uncultured Merdimonas sp.
CGGCCAGCGGAAAGATTGATGTATTTCAGGAGATTCTGGATGGAGACACGCTTCTGGAAGGTTTCGGCTGTGTCAGCATGATCGATGGGGAAGGAAATTATATTCTGCACTCAGGGAAGGATCAGACAGGGCAGGATCTGAAAAATGTGTTTGCTGAGCCTTATTTTGCGCCGGAGGAGGCTGCGGAAGCGCGGAAGGAACTGCAGAAAAACGGAAGTCTGGCCTTTTCCTTCCGGTATGGCGGAGACAGATACAGGGCGCTGATACAGTCCATGGGAATCAACGGCTGGTATCTGTTCAGCATGATGAATACCAGAGCAGGCAGCGGCGAAATCTATCTGATGAACCAGGTAGCCGGAACCGTGTTCATTGGCATCACTCTTCTTGTGCTGTTTCTGATGGCCTATGGCCTCAGGATGGTATGGAAGAATGGGAAAAAACTGAACCGGATCGCGTATTACGATTCCATTACCGGCGCTTATAATATGCTCCGTTTCCGCCAGATTGTGGAGGAACGGACAAAGACAGAGAAGAACTACAGCATTATCGCACTGAATGTTCATCAGTTTAAGTTTATCAATGAAATCTACGGCCGGGAGCAGGGAGACCGGGTTCTGAGCTGTATTAAAGAGAAAATCGAGCAGAACCTGGAAGACGGGGAGTTCTTCTGCCGGGAAAACGCGGATATCTTTTATCTGTATTCAGGAGACACAGACAGAGACCGGCTGGAGCGCCGTCTGAAGAAGATTATGGACAGCGTCTCCCAGGCGGAAGAAGGCCGGTATGGAAATTACCAGGTTCTGATGTGCTGCGGAGCAGCCATCGCCCGGGAGGGCGAGGAGGAGCACACGCTGGATCAGATGATGAGCCATGTGATGCTGGCTCTGGTGCGGGCAAAGGATGTCCACCAGAATAATGTCTGGTTCTTTGACAAAGAGCTTCACAGAAAAGAACTGATGGAAAACTATGTGGAGAGTCATATGAATCAGGCTCTGGAGGACGGGGAATTCTGTCTGTACCTGCAGCCCAAGGTGGCTCTTGATTCCCGGAAGACAGCCGGCGCCGAGGCTCTGGTCCGCTGGATCAGGCCGGATGGCCGCATGATTTATCCGGATCAGTTTATTCCTCTTTTTGAGGCGAATGGTTTCTGTGTGCAGCTGGATATGTATATGGTGGAATCTGTATGCAGACAGCTGAGGACCTGGATGGATATGGGAACGGAACCGGTTCCGGTGTCGGTGAACCAGTCCAAGAGAGCGTTTTATGAAAAGGATTATATCAGCAGACTGACCGAAATTCTGGGAAAATACCGGATTCCGGCAGAGCTGATTACGCTGGAAATTCTGGAAGGCTTCGCTCTTGAAAACGAAGAAGAAGTGAACAGTAAGATAAAGGAACTGCAGAAAAAGGGCTTCCGGGTATCCATGGATGATTTTGGAAGCGAATATTCTTCCCTGAACACGCTTGGGAAAATAAGAATCAACGAGCTGAAACTGGACCGCTGGTTCCTGAAAGAAGCAGCGGCGGGAAAACGCAGCGTGAAAGTAATCATGGAACAGATTATACAGCTGGCCCATAAGCTGGGGATCTCCACTGTGGTGGAGGGAGTGGAAACAGCGGAAGATGACAGGATGATCAGGGAACTGCACTGCGGATATGGGCAGGGCTATTATTACAGCCGCCCCGTGAGCGCCGGGGATTTTTTCGAGCGTTATCTTAAACAGGAATAAAAGACAGAAGGTCCGGCGTTATGCGGGCCTTCTGCTTACAGAGCCTGCCGGTATTCCGCCAGCAGGCGTTCAATCTGCAGATTCAGATTCTCAGGCAGGCTGCTGCCGGATTCAGCGGAAAATCTGATCCAGAGGTGAAGGTGCCGGTATCTGCCGGCATCTTTTTTCTTTCTGCTCCCCTGCGGCTTTCCGGGCCGAGATGCCGTCTCCTGTGTCCCGGCAGCCCGGATCCGCACCTGAACGCGCCTCTGCTCAAAAAGGGGAATAATGACATAGTACAGCCTGTCGTCCGGAAAAGAGAGATAGCCAAGTTCCCGGCCGGAGGCGTCTTTCAGGTAGAGCCGGTGGCGGCTCAGCCGGGCAGGATAAAGAGGAGAGCCGTCCTCCGGCGGAAGCAGGCCCGGGGCGGTTTCCAGCATGGCGGGAAGATAAAAAACCGGATTTCCTCTGCTGTCAGCGGTCCTCTTTTTGGCGAGCTGCTCCAGCAGGCCGGTGCTGTCGATAAACTGCTGGGCCAGCAGATAGACCAGATCGGCCAGTACCTGAGAGCGGGGGAGTGTCTGGTTCAGGCGGGCCGGGATTTCCTGGCGGACCAGACGATCTTCTGCCTCATCCAGCAGAGCTTTCGCGCAGCGGCTGATGCTGAGCAGGAACAGGGGAAAATCCTCTTCCACCGTCCAGAGATATTTGCCTTTGGCAATGCAGAAGGTTCCCAGAACGGACCCGTCTGCGTCCTCGGCATAGTGGAGAATTTCCCGCTCCGAATACGCATGGAGATTCACAGGAGCGTCCCATGCGGGCCGGGATGCTTTTTGGCCGGTTCTCTGATCCTGGTGTGGAGAAGAGGAACTTTTTCCGGAATTTCCTTTTTTCAGTGTCTCGTAGGCAAGATTATTCCGCTGGGCATGGGCAGTAAGCTGTTTTTCCCCGCGGATATCCGTGTCCGGATGGACCTGCAGCATCAGACGGCGGTAGCGTTTTTTAATTTCATCAAAATCCGCTTCCGGGGATACTCCGAGAATGCGGCGTGCTTCCTGTTCGGTCATGGCGGCTCCTTTCCAGTAATGAATTCAGTATACAACAGCAGCCGCTTTCTGTACAGAATTACACGAAATTAACAATGATTTAACGCCCTGCTGATAGCGCTTTTTTCAGAAAAAACTGTATAATACAGGAAGAGAAGTAAAGGGATAGAAGGAAAAGCCCGTTTTGAAAAGAAAGCGGGCAGGGGAGGACGGATATGGAAAAGATTCATTCGGTATTGAGAAGATTGGCCGCAGGCCGCCGTGCCTGCAGAGAAAAGTGCACAGCTCAGACAGTGGGTTTTATCAGGGATGTGCACCGCACAGGAGAAACAGCCGGAGAGTTTTCCAGAGTTCGGATACAGGTCGATGCGCTGGACGAAGAGGGAAAGCTGTTTTCCACCTCGATCCAAAAGATGGTTTCCTGGACGCAGCTTGTGCTTCTGATGCCTGGAGCAGCTCTGCCCATCCGCTACAACCCGGAGAACAAAGAGCTGGCTGTGTCTGACTGCTATCCTGATGAGAGACATATTCAGGAGCTTCTGGACAGGTATGAGTGCGGCAGGCATCCGGAAGGAACGCCGCTTGCGAAGCGGCGTGAGATCAACCGGAATGGAGTCATGAAAAAGGCAGTTCTTGAGAATCTCCGTCTGACAGGACGGGTGGAGGATGGAGAACAGGAGGCGGAAATTACAGTTCGGTTTTTCAGGGAAGACAGGGAGACGGACACGGCCAGACGCTGCATGTATCTGAATGACCGGCTGCTGGAAAACCTCATAGTGGGAAACTATGTGGATATCCGTATCGTGCCGGAGAATAAAAATCTGTTTGCCTTTGTGGTTCCCGCAAATTTTATCTGCCCCCGCTG
>CALWAZ010000150.1 GCA_944375725.1 uncultured Merdimonas sp.
TTTGGTGAAGGGAATGTAAAAGTTGTGGAGAAACGTATTGAAAATATAAGGCGGATGCAGTAAAATCACACTCATAGGCCTTCGTACGGACAAAAGGGCCGCGTGCGGAAGCCGCAGGTGTTCAAAATGGACAGATGCGAGGAGGATGAACATGGCAAAAGAGATTAAAACCATAGGAGTACTGACAAGCGGCGGCGATGCCCCGGGCATGAATGCGGCGATCCGTGCCGTGGTGCGCAAGGCCCTGGTGAACGGAAAGCAGGTAAAGGGCATTTTAAAAGGCTATTCGGGACTGCTGAATGAAGAGATCATTGATCTGTCGGCAAATGATGTGTCAAATACCATAGAGCGGGGCGGAACGATCCTGTTCACAGCCCGCTGCAAAGAATTTATGACAGAAGAGGGCCAGAAGAGAGGCGCGGAGATCTGCCGGAAGCACGGCATCGACGGCATCGTGGTCATCGGAGGAGACGGTTCCTTCCGGGGAGCCCAGAAGCTGGCGAACCTTGGCATCAATACCATTGGCGTGCCGGGCACCATCGACCTGGATATTTCCTGCACCGAGTATACCATCGGCTTTGATACGGCTGTAAATACGGCTATGGAAGCGATTGACAAGGTACGTGACACCTCTACCTCTCATGAGCGCTGCAGCATCATTGAGGTAATGGGCCGCAATGCGGGTTATATCGCTCTCTGGTGCGGAATCGCAAACGGAGCTGAGGACATTCTTCTGCCGGAGAATTATGACTACGATGAACAGAAGATCATCAATAATATCATTGAGAACCGCAAGCGCGGAAAGAAGCATCATATCATTGTAAATGCCGAGGGCGTGGGCCACTCCACCAGCATGGCCCGTCGGATTGAGGCTGCCACGGGAATTGAGACCCGTGCTACGATTCTGGGCCACATGCAGCGAGGCGGAAGCCCCACCTGCAAGGACCGTGTGTATGCGTCCATGATGGGAGCCATGGCGGCGGATCTGCTTTGTGACGGAAAGACCAACCGTGTGGTGGGCTACCAGCATGGACGTTTCCAGGATTTTGACATCAATGAGGCTCTTGATATGGTAAAAGGCATCGATCCTTATCAGTATCAGGTGGCAAAGGATCTGTCGAAGCACTGTTAGGGGAAACGTATGATTACAAGCACAGCCAATCAGCAGGTCAAGCACCTGATTCAGCTGAACAGGAAACGGAAAGCGCGGGACGAACAGGGCGTTTTTGTGGCGGAAGGAACAAAGATGTTTCTGGAGGCGCCGGCAGACCGGATTGTAAAGGCATACTTTTCAGAGAGTTTTTTTGAAAAGCACGGGAAAGAATATGTGTCAGAGGGACTGGATTTCGAGGTTTTGAAGGATTCTGTTTTCCAGGCGGCCAGCGATACGCAGACGCCCCAGGGGGTGCTCTGCATCGTGCGGCAGCGGCAGAGTTCCCTGGAGGAGCTTTTGAAGGCGGAGCGGCCTCTTCTGCTGCTTCTGGAAAATCTTCAGGATCCGGGCAATCTGGGCACTATCTTGAGGACCGCCGAAGGAGCAGGAGTCACCGGGGTGATTCTGGGAAAAGGCACAGTGGACCTTTACAATCCCAAGACCATCCGCTCTACCATGGGCTCTGTATACCGGGTTCCCACTCTGTACGCAGAGGACCTCTGCCAGACTGCGGAATGGCTCCGCGGCCGGGGAGTCCGTACCTTTGCGGCCCATCTGAAGGGAAAGGCCTGCTATGATCAGGAGGATTACCGGGGAGGCACAGCCTTTTTTATCGGAAACGAGGGGAACGGCCTTACGGAAGAGCTCTCTTCCAGGGCGGACACTTTGATCCGCATTCCCATGGAAGGAAAGCTGGAGTCACTGAACGCAGGAGTGGCAGCTTCGCTCTTAATGTACGAAGCATACCGGCAGAGAAGGGATAAGTCTCTTTACAATTTGTAGAAATTCTTTTATACTTTATATAGTTGGGACAGGCATAGTAAGTTCGCATAAGATGAGGACCTGCTGTGCCTTTCTTTTCCTGAAATTGATCAATGTGACTGGGGAGGAGCCGGGACATGGACAAAAGGGACGGATATGCGGAAGAAAAAGGCGGAAAGGCCAGAGACGCCGACTTTTACCTTAAAAATATGCCCATTGCGTTCTGCGCGGTAGAAATTCTGACAGATAACGAAGGGCGTCCGGCTGACTGCCGGTTTGTCTACTGCAATAAGGCCTATGCCCGGATCGCAAATCAGCCTTACGGGACGCTGGAAGGAAAGCAGGGGATGGAGGTATACGGGACTGTTGACCAGGTGCTTCTCCAGTACTGCTATGACGCCGCCAGCCATGGGAGAGAGCATGTCCTAAAGGACTACAGCCCGGATGATGAAAAGCATTTTCTGATCTATATTTACCCCCTGGAGGAAGGACTCTGCGGCTGCGTGCTGCAGGATGTGACGGAGCACCGGAGAATGGAGCAGAAGCTGCTTCTGGAACATGAGAAGCGGAAAAGCTTTCTGGAAGCCACCACAGAGATTGATTTTGAATATGATTTTGCCACAGGCACGCTGGCCTTTGGCAGTGAAGGAGACGTCAGCAGAAAGAACCGGGTGATCAAAGGCGGTCTGGAAGGCCTGGTAAAGAATGGCGTTATAAACGAAAGAGACAGGACGCGGATCGAGAACGCGTTTCAGGAGCTGAAAAAAGGGAAAAAGGCAGTGGAGTTCAATATCCAGGCGCGTCTGGAGGAGAGCGGCAGGTACTGCTGGTATACGGTGAGCAGCTCTTCCTACGTGGAGCAGCAGACGGGGCATATGCGTGTGGTGGGATACCTCCGGAATATTGAGCAGCTGATCCGGACCCAGGCGGCTCTGAAAAAGGAAGCCATGTACGATCCCCTGGTGCCTCTTTATAACGTGAAGACCGGCAGGGAGATGGTGACAGCGGCTCTGAAGGAAATGGGGGAGAATGAGTCCGGCATCATGTTTCTGATAGATATTGACAATTTCAAGCGGATCAATGACACCTATGGCCATCAGAAGGGCGATGAGGCGCTGAAGCAGTTTGCGGAGATCCTCAAGCGTGTATTCCGCAGAAGTGATATTGTGTACCGCATGGGCGGGGATGAGTTCATAGGCTTCGCGGTCCATGTATCCCAGCCGGATAAGGCGGTGGACAGAATTATGGAACGGCTGTACAGCTGGCTGGATGAGGCGGAGAAGGATGGCTTTGCCCTGCACTGCAGCGTGGGAGTGTTTGTGGGCAGCAGGAAAAGCTCTTACAGCGATTTTTACAGAATGGCGGATCAGGCCCTGTATGCGGCGAAGAGAGCCGGGAAGAATAAATACCGGGTTATCAGGGAAGGTGAGTGAGACCGGAAAAGTAAACTTAACTGACAGTTAAAAAAAGTTCCTGTAAGTTAATTTCTGCTCAATTGTGCCTGTCTGCAGGATATGATAAGCTTAATACAGCAGAGGATCCTGTGCGGAACACACAGACGGAGGACGGGAAAGGGCGCAGTTCCCGTTTCCTGCCGGATAGGAGGATGCGGTATGCAGACAGGCGAAGTGATAAGAAATTACAGAAAACGGAAAAACATGACCCAGGAGGAGATGGCCCGCAGACTGGGTGTGACAGCGCCGGCTGTGAACAAATGGGAAAATGGAAACTCTCTGCCGGATATTACCCTTCTGGCTCCCATTGCCAGACTGCTCGGAGTATCCCTGGAGGAGCTGTTATCCTTCCGGGAAGAGCTGACAGAGGAAGAGATCCGGGCGATGCTGAGGGAGCTTGGGGACCGCGTGAAAAGAGACGGTTACGATTCTGCTTTTCACTGGGCAAAGGAGAAGATTCAGGAGTATCCGGGAAGCGAAAGGCTGATTCTGTGGATGGCTCAGACGCTGACAGCTTACCGAATTATGGAAAAGCCGGAGAATCCGGAGCAGTATGACGCGGATATCTGCGGCTGGCTGGAACAGTCTCTGACAGGCGGGACAGAAGAGAACCGCCGTTCGGCGGCAAATTCTCTGTTTCTGTTCTATTTCCAGAAAGGGCAGTATGAGAAGGCGGAAGGATATCTGGACTTTCTTTCTGACCAGAATCCCGAGAAAAAGCGGCTCAGGGGCACGGTTTATGAAAAGACCGGGCGGACAGAGGAAGCCTGGAAGGCTTATGAAGAACTGCTGTACTCCTATTACACGATGGTGAGCCTGGTGCTTCATAATCTGTACAGCCTGGCGTTGTCCCAGGGGGACAGAGAAAAAGCCCGATATCTGACAGAGAAACAGGTCCAGACCGCCCGCCTGTTTGATATGGGTCAATACAACGCCATCGCGCCGGAGCTGGAGCTGGCGGTTCTGGAGAAGGATGAAAGAAGCTGCCTTGAGATCCTGGAACAGCTTCTGGACCATGCAAATGAGATGGATGAAAGCTTCCGGAATTCTCCGCTTTACTCCCATATGAAATTTAAGACTGTGGAGACGAAGGAAAAACTGGATTTGCGGGAGTATCTGAAAAAGAGCATGCAGGAAGATCCGGGACTGGATTTCCTGAAAGAGTCGTCCGGCTGGAAAGAACTGATGGAAAAATAAAGAAGCCAAAACAACAGAGCCCTGGCCGCGGATTAAATCCGCGGGCCGGGGCTCTTTCTGAGAAGAAGCTTTTCCCTTTGATTTGATTCTGTTATTCTGCCATATCACGCTCAAAGCGCTTCACGTTCTCCACCTTGCCGATGACCACCACGATGTCGTCCTTCACGAACCGGTAATCCGGGGATACCTCGATATCTGTGGAACGGCCGTGCTCGATAGCGATGATGTTCAGGCTGTATTTCCGGCGGATATTGAAATCCTGGACGCTGACGCCTATCATTCTGTCACCCACAGCGACCTGCTGGATTTCCACCTGGTCATCCAGGAAGATGAAGTCCAGGAAGTTGTTGGAGACGAGACGCTTGCCCAGGCGGAGGGCCATATCGCGTTCCGGATAGACTACCTCTGCGCCGATCTTTTCCAGCACGGCGCCCTGATCCTGGCTGATGGCCTTTGCGATTACATGGGGAACTCCCAGGCTGACCACATTCAGAGTGGTCAGAATACTGGTATCAATTTTCTCACCGATGCAGATGACTACGGTATCGCAGTTCTGGATCCCCACTTCCTTCAGCGCCTCCTTGGACAGATTTTCTGTCACAAAAGCATATTCTGTATACTGGCGCAGCTCCTTGACCTTGTCCTCATTGCTGTCCACCACGATGACATCTTTTCCGGCCTCTGCGAGGCTGATAGCCAGAGCGGTTCCGAAGCGGCCCAGGCCGATGACTCCAAATAAATTTGCTTTCGATTTTTTCATGATGATTCTCTCCTATCCGATTGTAATAGATTCCTCTGTATAGCGTGCCTGCTGTTCCGGGCGGTTGATCCAGATGGTGATCATGGTCAGCGCTCCCAGACGGCCGATAAACATGATAAGTGTTATGATAAGCTTGCTTGCGTCGCAGAGATTCGGCGTGATGCCGGTGGAAAGTCCCACAGTGCCGAAGGCTGAGGTCACTTCAAACAGAAGCTGCATCAGCGAAAGGTGCGGCTCCAGGACGCAGAGTACAAAGGTGCCGGTACAGACCACGCACAGGGAAAGCAGCGTAATCAGGTAGGCCTTGGAAAGCGTTTCCTTTGAGAGACTGCGGCGGAATGCGCCGAAATGTCTCTTGGTGAGAGCGCTTCTCATGGACTGTACCAGAGTGAAGAAGGTGCTTGTCTTAATACCGCCTCCGGTAGATCCCGGGGACGCTCCGATAAACATCAGGATGGTCAGGGCAAACAGTCCGGCGTTGGAAAAGGTGCCCAGCGGGTAGGTGGAAAAGCCTGCCGTACGGGCGGACACGCTGTGGAAGAAAGCGCCCAGCCAGGTAATATCATCTGTGCATTTCAAAATCAGGGTTCCCGCGATGATCAGGAACACGCTGGTGGTAATGACGACCTTGGAATGCAGCGACAGCTTCCGGAAACGGAAGCGGTTTCTCAGCACATCCAGAATAACCAGGAAGCCGATACCGCCGAAAATAATCAGGCCGCAGGTGGTCAGATTCAGCAGTACATTGTCCCGGTAGGGAATCAGGTTCTGCAGGCCGCCCAGCACATCGAAGCCGGAGTTGTTGAAAGCCGCTATGGAATGGAATACGCTGATTCCAAGGGCGTTAAGCGGCGAATAATCCTGTACAAATACGATAAAGCTTAAAATCACTCCCGCCAGCTCGAAACAGAAGGTCATGAGCAGAACGGATTTGACCAGTCCCACGACGCCCTTAAAGCTGTCCACATTTAGACCTTCCTTAATCAGAAGTCTTCCCTTAAAGCTGAATTTTTTTCCGGCAGCCAGAATCAGGCCCGCGCCTACGGAGGTGACTCCCAGGCCGCCCACCTGAATCAGAAGGGCTACCACGGCCCGGCCGAAGACGGAAAAAGTGTCATAGGTGTCGATGGCGATCAGGCCGGTCACGCAGACCGCGCTGGTGGATGTGAACAGGGCATCCACAAAGCTGACATCGACGCCGGGGCGTCTGGCCATGGGCGTGAGCAGCAGAAGAGCTCCTGCCATGATAACCAGAAAAAAGCCCAGGGTAATCAGACGCCCTGGTGGCTGATTCCTGAAAAATTCAATGATGCGTTTCATAAGTCTCTCTTTTCTCCTCTCCCATAAAGGAATAAAACATCAGTGACATTATAGTAGGGAAGGTATCAGGGGACAAGTATTTTCCGAAGAATTTAACAAAAACTTAATCTCCTTACAAGGTTTCTCCATTTTTGCAAAGTATTTCCGAAAACAGGGGCGGAAAACAGCGGGAAGGCATCCGGTTCTCACTTGCGCCGGTGAAGAAAGCATGATATATTTATCGGAGGAAGAAAGGCGGAAAAACCATTTTCTTCCAATTATGACAGGAGGAAAGGCAAGATGGCAATTTTGGTGACAGGCGGTGCGGGCTTTATTGGAAGCCACACCTGTGTAGAGCTTTTAAATGCGGGCTATGAGGTTGTTGTGGTGGATAATCTGTATAATTCCAGTAAAAAAGCCATAGACCGGGTGGAGCAGATTACAGGAAAGCATGTGGCCTTTTATGAGGCGGACGTTCTCGACAGGGAGGCTCTGAATGCGGTTTTTGAAAAGGAACAGATTGACTCCGTGATTCACTTCGCGGGTCTGAAGGCTGTGGGCGAGTCTGTAGCCAAGCCTATCGAGTATTACTATAATAATATAGCGGGAACACTGGTGCTCTGTGATGTGATGAGAAACCATGGAGTGAAAAATATTGTGTTCAGTTCATCGGCTACGGTATACGGAGATCCGGCCTTTGTTCCGATTACGGAGGAATGCCCCAAGGGAAAATGCACCAATCCTTACGGACAGACCAAAAGCATGCTGGAGCAGGTGCTGGAGGATATCTATGTGTCCGATCACGACTGGAAGGTGATTCTGCTGCGCTATTTCAATCCTATCGGAGCCCACAAGAGCGGCCTGATCGGAGAGGATCCCAAGGGAATCCCGAACAATCTGGTTCCCTATGTGGCGCAGGTAGCCATCGGAAAGCTGGAGTGCGTGGGCGTATTCGGAAATGACTATGATACGCCGGATGGAACAGGAGTGCGCGACTATATCCATGTGGTGGATCTGGCGAAGGGTCATGTGGCGGCCATTCAGAAGATGGAAAAATCCCAGGGAGGAGTACAGATCTATAATCTGGGAACCGGCAGGGGTTACAGTGTGCTGGATGTGATCCACGCGTTTGAAAAGGCCTGCGGTAAGAAGATTCCCTATGTAATCAAGCCCCGCCGGGCGGGAGACATCGCTGCCTGCTACGCGGACTGCTCCAAAGCAAAGAAAGAGCTTGGCTGGGAGGCCCAGTATGGCATTGAGGAGATGTGTGAGGATTCCTGGAGATGGCAGACCATGAATCCCAACGGCTATGCGGATTGAGCGGATATCCAAGTAAGATAGAATGCTGGACAGCCTGCCTTCCGGGGCGGGCTGTCTCTGCCAGGGAACCGGGACACGCGGAAGAAAAGATACCCGGACAATGGACGAAAGAGGGAGAAAACAGAGAATGAAAAAGGGATTTGATAATGACAAATATCTGAAAATGCAGTCTGAGCATATACGGGAGCGCATCAGCCAGTTTGACAATAAGCTGTATCTGGAATTTGGCGGAAAGCTTTATGATGATTACCATGCTTCCCGGGTTCTGCCGGGCTTTGAGCCGGACAGCAAGCTGAGAATGCTGATGCAGCTGGCAGACCAGGTGGAGATCGTGATTGTGATCAGCGCTGAGGACATTGAAAAAAATAAAGTCAGAGGAGATCTTGGCATCACCTACGACTCGGATCTGCTGCGCCTGAAGGCTGTGTTTGAGTCCAAAAATCTTTATGTGGGAAGTGTGTGCATTACACATTTCGCGGGCCAGTACAGCGCCCAGATGTTCCAGAGCCGTCTGGAAAAGATGGGAGTAAAGGTGTACCGGCATTATCTTATCCCGGGATATCCCAACAACATTCCTCTGATCGTCAGCGAGGACGGGTACGGACACAATGAGTATATCGAGACCACAAAGCCGCTGGTAGTCGTGACAGCTCCGGGTCCCGGAAGCGGAAAGATGGCTACCTGTCTTTCCCAGCTGTACCATGAGCATAAGCGGGGCGTGCGCGCCGGCTATGCCAAGTATGAGACCTTCCCCATCTGGAACCTGCCCCTGAGCCATCCGGTCAACCTGGCTTACGAGGCGGCTACGGCAGATCTGAACGATGTGAATATGATCGACCCCTATCATCTGGAGGCATATGGAAAGACTACGGTAAATTACAACCGTGATGTGGAGATCTTCCCGGTGCTGAAAGCGATTTTCATGCATATCTACGGAGACTGCCCCTATCAGTCCCCCACGGATATGGGCGTCAATATGGCCGGAAACTGCATTGTAGACGATGAGGTCTGCAGACAGGCTTCCTGCCAGGAAATAATCCGCCGGTATTACCACACGCTGGTGAACATCGCCCGCGGCAAGGCAAAAGAGGAAGAGGCTTACAAGATTGAGCTTCTGATGAATAAAGCAGGAGTCACTACTCAGGACAGGAAAGTCGTGGAGGCGGCCCTGAAACGGGCGGAGGAGACCGGACATACGGCGGCGGCCATGGAGCTTCCGGACGGCCGCCTGATCACCGGAAAGACCAGTGATCTGATGGGAGCCTGCTCCGCGCTGCTGATTAAGGCCCTGAAGGAGCTGGCAGGCATCGATAAGGATGTGCCGCTGATTACCCCCAATGTGATCATGCCCATTCAGAAACTGAAGGTCAATTATCTGGGAAGCCGGAACCCGCGTCTTCACATGGAGGAGGTGCTGATAGCCCTCTCCGCAAGCTCTGAGAGCAACGAGCTGGCGGATCTGGCCCTGAAGCAGCTGCCCCGCCTGCGGGGAAGCCAGGTGCATACCTCCAGAATGCTGAGCGACACGGATGAAAAGACATTCCAGAAGCTGGGCGTGATGCTGACATCTGAGCCCAGATAACAGGAAGACAGAAATACGGAAAAGGGCCTCTGGCGGGCTGAATAGATAAAACAGGCGGGACATGATTTGAATCTGTCAAATCATGTCCCGCCTGTTGTTCAGGGGTCAAACTTATTTTTCTCTGTTTTTCTCATGCTCCAGCGCTGCTGCCACGAAGCCCCGGAACAGAGGATGGGGCCGGTTGGGACGGGATTTCAGCTCTGGATGTCCCTGGGTGGCCAGGAAGAAGGGATGAGAGTTCAGCTCAATCATCTCCACGATACGTCCGTCGGGGGACAGGCCGGACAGAGTCATGCCGGCAGCCTTTAAGGCCTCCCGGTAATCGTTGTTGACCTCGTACCGGTGGCGGTGGCGCTCATGGATGGTCTCTTCTCCGTACAGCTCATAGGCTTTCGTGGACTTGTCCAGAACACAGGGATAGGAGCCAAGCCGGAGGGTTCCGCCGATGTCTGTGACGCCGTCCTGCTCAGGCATCAGATGAATCATGGGATGGGTGGTGTTTGGATCCAGCTCTGCGCTGTGGGCGTCTTCCCAGCCGATGACATGGCGGGCAAACTCCACGATGGCCATCTGCATGCCAAGGCAGAGCCCCAGGAAGGGAACATTATGTTCCCGGGCATAACGAATGGCGCTGATTTTTCCTTCCGTGCCCCGGTCTCCGAATCCGCCGGGCACCAGGATGCCGTCCACATCTCCCAGATATTCTTCCGCATTTTCATCATTTACCAGCTCCGAATCCACCCATTTGATATGCACTACGGCGCGGCTGGCGATTCCGCCGTGCTTCAGGGCTTCCACAACACTGATGTAAGCATCATGAAGCTGGATATATTTTCCGACCAGTGCCACGGTCACCTCTGAGGTGGGATGGCGCAGGGCATCCACCATAGCGGTCCAGTCTGCCAGGTCGGGCTCGGGACAGGAAAGGTTCAGACATTCGCAGGCCACCTGTGCCAGATGTTCCTTCTCCATGGCAAGAGGAGCCTCGTAGAGATATTCCACGTCCAGGTTCTGGAGCACATGGGAGCTGGGAACGTTGCAGAACAGGGCGATCTTGTCTTTCAGCTGCTGATTCAGAGGATATTCGCTGCGGCATACGATAATGTCAGGCCGAATTCCCATGCCCTGCAGATCCTTGACAGATGCCTGGGTGGGCTTGGTCTTCAGTTCGCCGGACGCCTTGATATAGGGGATCAGCGTCACATGGATCAGAATGGCGTTTTCATGTCCCACATCGTGCTGGAACTGGCGGATAGCCTCCAGGAAAGGCTGGCTTTCGATATCGCCGACAGTACCTCCTACTTCAATGATGGCGATATGCATTCCGTCTTCCGTATAGTTGCGGTAGAAGCGGCTTTTGATTTCGTTGGTGATATGAGGAATCACCTGTACGGTTCCTCCGCCGTAGTCGCCTCTGCGCTCCTTCTGAAGAACGGACCAGTAGATTTTTCCGGTGGTGACATTGGAATTTTTGGTGAGGGATTCATCGATGAAGCGTTCATAGTGTCCCAGGTCCAGGTCGGTTTCTGCCCCGTCGTCTGTGACGAAGACCTCGCCGTGCTGTACCGGGTTCATGGTACCGGGGTCAATGTTGATATACGGATCAAATTTCTGCATGGTGACTTTGTATCCCCGTGCCTTCAGAAGACGGCCCAGTGAAGCGGCAGTGATTCCTTTTCCGAGGCCGGAGACAACTCCGCCGGTTACAAATACATATTTCACAGGCATATGGTTCCCTCCTCGCTTAAAATATTGATTGAAAGAGTCTGATTAAAAAAATAACTTCCCTATTATAGCGCGGGCTTCCCGAAAAATCCAGCATTTCCGGAAGAAAATATGCCGAAAAATATACGGAAAATTGCTGAAACAGCGAAAAAAATAGGGAAAGAGCCGAAAAGCGGAGCCGGGCGGGCGAAAAGGCGGAGCGGGCGCCGGGAAAAGGCCTCCGCAGGGCCGAAAGGCCGCAGATAACAGAATTTTCACATGTTTTCGTATTGCTTTCTGGAAAAACACACATTATAATAGTGGTGTTATGGCCGCTCTCCCGCGCAGAAAGCCCGCGGCGCGTCTGTAACACACAAGGAGGAGAAATATGGAAGAACATAACAATAATTCCGGCCGTCCTCCCGGCGGCGGAGACAACAATAAAAATCCCAGAAACCGTCAGAGTATCCTGATGTTTCTGATTATTGCCATGGTAGCGATTCTGTTCTGGAATTTTATCGGGAACAGGGGATCTTCCAGCGAGGAAATTACTTATAATGAGTTCCTTGACATGCTGGAAAGCGGAAAGGTTGAGAGTGTAGAAATCGGATCGAGCCAGATTGATATTGTTTCTACGGAAAAAGACGCGTTTGGAAGAAATCTTACCTATTATACCGGTATTGTGCCGGACTATTCTCTCCAGGAGCGGCTGGCTGAGGCTGACGTGGAATATGACGCTCCGGTGCAGGATTTTCGTGTAGTAGTGCTCAATGCCATCGTGAATTTCCTGCTTCCTGTGCTGCTGCTGTGGGCGGTCTTTGCCCTGATCATGCGCAGAATGGGCGGCGGAGGCGGCATGATGGGCATGAACGTGGGAAAGAGCAAGGCAAAGGTCTATATCGAAAAGGATACGGGCGTGACCTTCAAGGATGTAGCCGGCGAGGAAGAAGCCAAGGAATCTCTTCAGGAGGTGGTGGATTTCCTGCACAATCCCGGCAAATACGCGAAGATTGGCGCCAAGCTGCCCAAGGGAGCGCTTCTCGTAGGACCTCCCGGCACCGGAAAGACGCTGCTTGCGAAGGCGGTGGCCGGTGAGGCTCATGTTCCCTTCTTTTCCCTTTCGGGCTCTGATTTTGTGGAGATGTTTGTAGGTGTGGGAGCTTCCCGTGTCCGGGATCTGTTCCAGGAGGCGAAGAAGCATTCCCCCTGTATTATCTTTATTGATGAGATTGACGCCATCGGAAAGAGCCGTGATTCCAGACTTGGCGGAAACGATGAGCGTGAGCAGACGCTGAATCAGCTGCTGGCGGAGATGGATGGCTTCGACAGCCATACTGCCTGCCTGGTTTTGGGCGCTACAAACCGTCCTGAGGTTCTGGACCCGGCGCTCCTGCGTCCCGGCCGTTTTGACCGGCGGATCATTGTGGACCGGCCGGACCTGAAGGGCCGTGTGGATATCCTGAAGGTGCATTCCAAGAATGTGAAGATGGACGAGACAGTGGATCTGGAGGCCATTGCCCTTGCCACCAGCGGCGCTGTGGGCTCGGATCTGGCCAATATGATCAATGAGGCAGCCATTCTGGCGGTAAAGAACGGCCGCGCGGCGGTATCCCAGAAGGATCTTTTTGAGGCTGTGGAAGTGGTGCTTGTGGGCAAGGAAAAGAAGGACCGCATTATGAGCAGAGAGGAGAGACGCATTGTCTCCTATCATGAGGTGGGCCATGCTCTGGTCAGCGCCCTGCAGAAAGATTCCGAGCCGGTACAGAAGATCACGATTGTTCCCCGTACCATGGGGGCCCTGGGTTACGTAATGCATGTGCCTGAGGAAGAAAAGTATCTGAATACCAAGAAAGAGATAGAAGCCATGCTGGTGGGCCTTCTGGCAGGCCGGGCGGCGGAGGAAATTGTTTTTGATACAGTGACCACCGGCGCCGCCAATGATATCGAAAAGGCGACCCAGATTGCCCGGGCCATGGTGACCCAGTACGGCATGTCGGATAAATTCGGCCTGATGGGCCTGGAGGTCCGGGAAAACGAGTATCTGACGGGCCGCACGGTCATGAACTGCAGCGATGTGACGGCAGCTGATGTAGATCAGGAAGTCATGCGGATTCTGAAGGAGTCCTATGAGGAGGCCAAGCGGCTCTTAAGTGAAAACCGGGATGTGATGGACAAGATTGCGGAATATCTGATTCAGAAAGAGACCATCACCGGTAAGGAATTCATGAAGATCTTCCGGGAAGTGAAGGGGATCCCTGAGCCGGAGGAGAAGAAGCCGGAGGATGCATCCAGAGAAGGCGGCCGGGTAGAGATGAGAGCTGCGGAGGCAGGAAAGCCGGAAACGGAGCAGCCCGAGACGGCGGAGTCGGAAGTGAAGCCGGAAGCGGAGCAGCCCGAGACGACAGAGCCGGAAGTGAAGCCGGAAGAGGAGCAGTCTGAAAAACCGGAGACAGAGGATCAGAAGCAAACAGAAGAAGAGTAAGCGGAAAGGAGACCTGTGGAAGATAATTCCAGAGGTCTCCCGGCATTTCTGGAGAAAAAAGGCAGACCTGCCCGCCGGCAGGGAGTGCCATATGCGCGGGCAGGAGGAGAAGAGAATGGATAATATGGTAAAGACAGAGGGAGGCTGGGTCAGGGGAGAAACACGCGGAGGCGCGGTTCAGTTCCGCGGGATTCCCTACGCGAAACCGCCGGTGGGAGACAGAAGGTTTGCGCTTCCGGACCCGGAGATCGGATGGGAGGGTGTCTATGATGCCAGGTTCCGCCGGCCGATGGCGCCCCAGGGGGCCGAGAAATCTGATTCACCGGCAGGAACCGGTAGACTTCCCCAGGATGAGGGCTGCCTGACTCTTTCCATCAGCACGCCGGATCCGCTGGGCAGGTATCCGGTGGCGGTCTGGTTTCATGGAGGGGCAAACTGCTATGGAGGTGGAGACCTGGAATGCTATGACGGAGGAAAGCTGGCTGTCGGAGAAAAAATTGTATGTGTAAACCTGAATTTCCGGCTGGGGGCATTGGGATTTCTCCAGTATCCAGGGCTGAATGAGGAGAATCTGAGCATTGAGGATCAGCTTTGCGCGCTCCGGTGGATACGGAGGAATATCCGCGCCTTTGGTGGAGACCCGGAGCGGGTCACTCTGTTTGGCCAGTCTGCGGGCGGAAACGCTGTTGTGCATATTCTGTCCAGAAAAGATTCTGAGGGGCTCTTTCGGCAGATTGTTCTGGAAAGTCCTTCGCTGGGACGCGGAAATCATAGAAAAAAGGATGCTTTCCAGATTGGAAAAGTATTTCTTGAGGAGCTGGGCATTGACTTGTCCGAAACACAGGAGAAAATCCGCCGGGCTGTCTGCGGGAAAAAGGTTTCTGATATTCTGGATGCCACAGCCCGTGTCTGGCCTGTGCTGGGAGCGGAATATGAGAATATGTTTTTCAAGCCGGTTTCCGACAGCTGGCATACACCGGAGCAGGCTGTCCGGGCGGCGGCAGAGGAAGCAGGCCGCAGGCATATCCGTGTGCTGATAGGGTTTGCGGGGGATGAAATGAGGGCCTTTGTGCTCCCGCGGACCCCGGAGGAGGAAGAGAAGCTCCTCCGGCAGCAGGAGCGGCGCTATGAAATTCCGGGGCTTCGTTTTGCTGAAGAGGCGGGCAGGGCCGGATGCGGGGTATACGCCTACCGTTTTGTATGGAGAGCCCCGGATTCTGTATACGGGGCCTGCCATTGTATAGAGCTGCCCTTTGTGTTTGGAAATGCGGACATCTGGAAAGCGCCCATGCTGAAGGGGGCTTCTTCCCGGGACATGGAGAGGCTGACAGAAACGATTCAGAGATACTGGGGCATGTTTTTCCGGTTTGAAAAGCTTCCGGAAGAGGAGTGGCCGGCCTGCGTCCCCGGAGCAGAGAAATTCAAATGCTTTGACAACAGGGAGAATCCTGTGGCTGGATTGGAAGAAGCGGGGAAAGACAGAAACAGCGGAAGCTGAGCTGTGATATGCCATGCATACCGGGAATGGAAAGGGGAAAGGATGGAAGTATGAAGAACCAAACCATGATGCAGTATTTTGAGTGGTATCTTCCGGACAGCGGCCTTCACTGGCGCCGCTGCGCGGCCTGGGCGGAACGGCTGAAAGAGATGGGAATCAGCATGGTCTGGCTGCCTCCGGCCTACAAGGGCGCGGCCGGGGCAAAGAGCGTGGGCTATGACGTGTATGATATGTATGATTTGGGGGAATTTGACCAGAAAGGCACGGTTCGTACCAAATACGGCACCCGGGAAGAATATCTGGAGGCAGTCCGCAGTCTTCAGGAGCAGGGAATTCAGGTTCTGGCTGATATTGTACTGAACCACCGGATGGGCGCGGACGGGACAGAGAATGTGCTGGCAGACGAGACCCTGAGCACAGACAGAAACAAAGAAATCAGTTCGGACCGGATGATCACGGCCTGGACCCGCTTTGACTTTCCGGGGCGCGCCGGAAAATACTCTTCCTTCCAGTGGAGGGCCCGCCACTTCAGCGGCACCGACTGGGATGAGGGCGCGAAGAAGAAAGGAATCTTCCGGTTTGACGGAAAGAACTGGGAACGAAAAATAGACGATGAAAACGGAAATTATGATTATCTGATGGGAGCGGATCTGGATACAGACCAGCCGGAGGTCGTGCGGGAAACCGCAGACTGGGGCAAATGGTATCTGGATACAGTAAAGATGGACGGCTTTCGTCTGGACGCGGTCAAGCATATCGGTTTTGATTTTTACCGGGAATGGCTGAAGACCATGCGCTCTTACGCGGGCAGAGAAGTGTTTGCCGTGGGCGAATACTGGTCGAAGGACGTAAGGAAACTGACGTACTATCTGGACACGCTGGAACACAGCCTCAGTCTCTTTGACGTACCTCTGCATTTTCATTTCCTGGAGGCAGCCACCTCTGACGGAAATTATGACATGAGCAGGCTTTATGAGAATACGCTTACGGGTCTTGATCCGGCCTGCGCGGTATCTTTTGTGGACAATCACGATACCCAGCCGGGACAGGCGCTTGTCTCCTTTATTCCCGCCTGGTTCAAACCTCTGGCTTATGCGCTGATTCTGCTCCGTGACGCGGGCCTTCCCTGTGTCTTTTACGGCGACCTTTATGGAATTCCTCATGACAGAATCCAGCCGGTGCCGGGACTTGTCCGTATGATAAAAATCCGGGAGCTGTACGCTTATGGAAAGGAAAATCTGTATTTTGACGATCCTTCTGTGGTGGGATTTACCAGGGAAGGAGATGCGGAGCATCCGGATTCCGGCGCGGCAGTGCTGCTTACAGACAGCGTGGCGGGCAGCAAGCGGATGTACGTGGGAAAACAGCACGCGGGAAAGCTGATGACAGATGTCGTGGGCGGCAATACAGAGACCGTGGCTGTGGGCGGCGACGGCTGGGCGGAATTCCGGGTAAATGGCGGAGCCGTTTCTGTGTGGGTATTTGAGAAGGCAGCGGAGATGCTGTATATTGAGATGCCGTGAGCAGGAAAAGATATAATGTAAAAATGTAATGTATGAAGAATGTAATGTGACAAAGGCAATACATCAAAACAGGCAGTGATTCCGCATGGCGGGAATCCTGCCTGTTTTTGATACATGATTATTCAAATACCCGCCGGGAGGCGGCTGCGCGGAAGTTTTCAGAAGCCGCAGGCTTCCAGAACTGCCGCCACGCCGTCTTCGTCATTGGTTCCGGTAATCTGGTCCGCGGCCTTCAGAAGCTCTGGCGCGGCATTGCCCATGGCAACGCCGGTGCCGGCCTGCCGGATCATGGTGATATCGTTGGTGCCATCGCCGAAGGCTATGGTTTCTTCGGGCTTAAGGCCAAGGTGAGAGGCCAGAAAAGCCAGAGCATGACCCTTTGTTGCATCCGCAGCATTTATTTCTATATTAATAGGAAGAGAAGAGGAAATGGCATATTGAGAGAAACGCTCCTCCATCTCTTTCAGAATCTTAAGCCGCATATCGGAATCTGAAAAATACAGCTGCAGCTTCTGCAGGCCTCCGTTTTCTTCCATAAGGGTCTTCTCCGGTGTGTCTGTGGGGGTGTAGACCTTCTTCATATTGTCAAGAAGCCAGGGGGCGAAACCATAGTCTTCTATTTTTTCGAAAAAACGGGAAGGAATGAAACCACGTCCGTTCTGATACCATCCGTAAATGATGGGGAAGCTGTCCGTGTAGCGGAAAAGCTCCAGACTTTTTTCTTTGTCCATTTCCGCCCGGTACAGAATCTGATTCTTTTCCAGGTCATAGACTTCGGCGCCATTGATGGCGATGATATAACGGATATCCGGAAGCTCCAGAATCTCTTCAGGGATCCCCATGTGCAGCCGCCCTGTGGCCGGTACGAGGAAGACGCCTTTTTTTGCTGCCCGTTCCAGCGCTGCCCTTGTCCTTGCGGAGATAGATTTTTCGCTGTTTAAAAGTGTTCCGTCCAGATCGAACGCAATGAGTTTGATGTTCATTTGGTTCCTCCCTCTGAAGATTCATATTTGATTACAGATGTATTATAACAGCAGAGCGGGTGATTTTGAAGCGGTTAAAATCTAAATGATGATTTTCTGATGAACGCAGCGGCGTCTGAACCGGAGAGAGGGGCGGAATTCTGCCTTATGCTCCCCTTGGAAAGAGCAAGAACGCCAAGAAATACCGCAAGGGCGAGGAATACGGCAGCGCCCGTTGGGGGACGGCCAAAGATATTGCCCCGTACATCGACCCCAACTTTGACAACAACATTCTGCTGACGCAGACGGAACGGCTCACCATGAACAAC
>CALWAZ010000151.1 GCA_944375725.1 uncultured Merdimonas sp.
GGTGATAAAGCCCCATACATCCAGCCGGAACTTGTTATTATTTTTCATAAGCCTCACTCCTTACCAGATTGACATTTCCGGCCTTGTCAAAGATATTCACTTTTTCCCGCTTAATCTTCAGCAGGACAGACTGTCCCTCCTTCAGATCATCCTCAATGGAGGATTCCTCCACGATTTCCACCGTGTCTCCCTCATCTGTGTCAATGTAATAATGGGTATTCAATCCCAGATAGGTGCACTCTTTTACTGTTCCCCGGATGCCTTCCGTTCCGTCTTTGCAGATGATAAACTCCTCCGGGCGGATAGAGCACTGTACTTCCTGAGCTTCTGCCTTTTCCAGGGCCGGAATCTTCTCCCGGTATCCGTCCGCGAAAATCAGCTCACCGTCCTGGATTCTTGCGGAAATCAAATTAGTCCTTCCGATAAAGGTAGCCACAAATACGTTTTTCGGTCTCTGGTAAATCTCTCTGGGCCGTCCGATATGCTGGATCACGCCCGCGTTCATAACCGCAATCTTATCACTGATTGCCATAGCCTCTTCCTGGTCATGGGTCACATATACGGTGGTGATGCCCACGCTCTTCTGCGTATGGCGGATGACGCTGCGCATCTCCAGACGGAGCTTGGCGTCCAGATTGGACAGAGGCTCATCCATCAGAAGCACATCCGGTGTAATGACCAGTGCTCTGGCCAGAGCGATTCTCTGCTGCTGTCCGCCTGAGAGCTGGCTGGGCATGCGGTCCGCGTACTCCATAATCTGCATCAGATTCAGGAACTCATCCGTCTTTTCCCGGATCGTCTGCTTATCCATCTTTCTGTTTTTCAGTCCGAATGCCACGTTATCCCGCACAGAAAGATTCGGGAAAATGGCATAGTTCTGAAACACCATGCCGATATTCCGCTTGCTGGGATCCATGTCGTTAATCCGCGTGTCGTTAAAGCAGATATCTCCACCCTCAATGGAATTGAAGCCTGCAATCATGCGAAGCAGAGTCGTCTTCCCGCAGCCTGACGGGCCGAGGAGGGTAAACAGCTCTCCATCGCCGATCTCTGCACTCAGATTGGGAATTACGGTATTCTCACCATATTTTTTCACAGCGTTTTTTATTGAAATCTTACTCATTTTCCCCTCCACGGCCTGACGGCGCTGTCTGTTATCTGCTCTGAAGATCCGTAAAGATCTCGGTATATCTGTCTACCAGTTCCTGCTTGTGAGAGCTTACGTAAGGAATATCCTCCTCAATGACATAGATGTCAGACATCGGAGTCATGAATTCACTTGTAGCCGCGTCCTTCAATACCGGGCGGTTAGTCAGGGTGCTTCCCCAGATATTCTGTACTTCCTCACTCAGGATAAAGTCGATGAACAGCTTTGCGTTGTCCATATTCTTTGCGTTCTTGATAATGGTTGCGGACGCGGGAAGGAATACGGTTCCCTCTTCCATGTACACGATCTTCACAGGCGCTCCGTCCTTTACCAGCTGCGCGCAGGGATCCTCATAGGACAGGCCTACCACATATTCTCCGTCAGCAACTCCCTTATAAACCGCGGAAGAGCTCTCGCAGATCTTTCCATCGATGTTCTCGAACAGATCTCTTACATACTGCCATGCTCCTTCGTCCTCATAGCCGCCCATGGCGAGAAGCATGTTGGTCAGATGAGCAAACGCGGAAGAAGAGTTCGCCGGGTCTGCCGTGGCAATCTTTCCCTTGAGTTCCGGATTCAGCAGATCCTCATAGCCATTGATCTCAATATCGCCAATCAGATCCGTATTCACGATCAGCACACTTCCATCCAGCACGTTGCCGGTGATAAAGCCGCAGGTATTTTTGTACGCGTCAATTACATTTGCGTCATTGGGCGATACATAGGGCTCCCAGAGATCCTCGTTGTCGTTCATGGTGGACCAGGAGCCTCCGAACAGCACGTCAGCGTAGGGATCGTTCTGCTCTGACTGGATTCTCTTTACCAGCTCTCCTGTACCAGCCTGAATCAGCTCCACATCTACACCGTACTTTTCTTCAAAAAGCGGAATTGTCGCGTTGATCAGACCCTCGGAGTTGGGAGAATATACGACCAGCTCTCCTCCGCCCACGGATTCTTCCCCGTCCGATGTCTCCTCTGTCTGCGCATCCCCGGAGTCTGCCGTTTCCGTTCCGCCGCCTCCGCAGGCCGCAAGACCTGCTGTCATGGCAGCTGTCAGCAGTAATACCATCCATTTCTTTTTCATATCTTTCCCTCCTTAGTAAAGTTTTTTGATAATTTAATCTTAACTCTTTTATTCGTTCCAAAATACCCACTTTTCTGAACAAACGGAAAAAATACCGAACAAACACGTCCGGTATTTTTCCACACGCTCCAAAAAGAGTCCCGCAGGCGGCGCGCATTCATGCCATCTGCTGATACTCTTTCGCGGAGCACCCTATATATTTTTTGAACACATGATTAAAATACTTGTACTCTCCGATCCCCACTTCCCAGCCCACCTCGGAAAGCGGGCATGCTTTCTCCCGGATCAGCTCCAGAGCCTTCTGAATCCGGTACCGGTTCAGATATTCAATGACTGTCGTTCCGACTGTTTTCTGAAATTTCTGGCTGATATAACGCTCGGAATAATGAAGCTCCTCCGCAAAATCCGACAGCATAATCTTATTCCTGTAATGCTCTGAAATATATTCCAGCACCTTCTGGACCACCGGATCCTGATACTCGCGGTCTGTATCCAGCAGAGAAATCTGCTTCAGCTTTGCTTCCTTCCGGTTTTTCTGCCTGAGGTAGCTGATATTTTTTGATTCCAAAACCGCCTGCGCCAGCGCCTCCCGCATCTCATTCATATTCAGCGGTTTCAGCACATACCCGGACACCCCGTTGCGTATAGCCTCCCGGGCGTACTCGAATTCCGAATACCCGGTCAGAATCACAGCCGCATAATCGTATTTAAGCTTTGTGGCTGACAGCATGGCAAGACCGTCCATCACCGGCATATTGATATCTGTGATCACAATATCCGGCTTCAGTTCCTCAATCATGCGCATTCCTTCTTCTCCATCTCCCGCTTCTCCGGCGACACAGCAGCCAAACTCCTCCCAGGGAATGGAATGGCGGATTCCGTGACGGATGATTTCCTCATCTTCCACCAGCAGCACTCTGTACATCCTTTTCTCCTCCTCGAATCCACAGCCTCAGCGTCACCTCAAAGCCCTCTCCCTCCTGGCTCTCCAGAGTGAGGCCGCTGTCATATCCGTATTCCAGATAAATTCTTCTGTTGATATTCTGGAGTCCATTATGGGCGATATTAATTTTCCCGGAATTCAGAATACTCCGAAGCACCTCCAGGGTAGACTGGGGCTGTCCCGGGCCATCATCCTTCACCTGCAGCACCAGATACTCCCCTTCTACAAAGCCCCGAATCCATACACAGATGGAGGCCTTCTTACGGAATCCGTATTTGAGACTGTTTTCAATCAGCGGCTGAAGCAGCAGCTTGGGAATCACAATGGGATAACATTCCTCGCTGATCTCCATATGGTAGTCAAACTTTTTCCCGAATCTCGTCTTTTGAATGACCAGATAGTCTTCGATGTATTCCATGTCCTCCTGGAGATAGGTGCAGTTTTTGGTGTTGTTAATGCTGTATCTGAGAATATGAGTGAAACGCTCGATCAGCTCATCTGCCTTTCTGGCATCCTGGACAATCAGATACCGGATGTTGTCAAGCGTATTGTAGATAAAATGGGGGTTAATCTGTGCCTGGAGATTCTGTATCTCCATCCGGTTATTCACATTTGCCAGATCCAGATTTTTCTGATTGAGCTCATTGATGCTGGCCATCATCTTATTGATCTGATCCGCGATTTCCTCCAGCTCATCCCCTGTATCTATTTTCACCAGATGATGCGGATCCTCTTTCCGGATTGTTCGGATCTCCCGGATCAGCTGTTCCACTGACTGGGAGGTCTTTGCCGCCATGGTATGCATCAGATGAAAAAATATCCCCGTCCAGACGAGTCCCAGCCCCACAATCACACTGAGGCCGATCACCAGATAAGTCCGGCTGCCCGGACTGTAAACAAACGAATAGAGATAAACTCCAGGCTCTTCCAGATAGCAGCTTTCCGTATAATAGCGGCTGTCTCCAAACCACTGATAATTTCTCTGCACATCTGTCCTGAACTTGTTGATCGCAAAACCCTCCAGAAAGCTGTAATTGGAACAGTAAATCACATCTCCGCGGGAGTTCGTCAGAATCGCGTCATACTGATACTTCTGAAAGTGCCGGTTCCATTCTGAGGGCTCCAGATACAGGGCCGCAGTTCCGGCAAAGCTTCCATTCCGGTACAGAGGACGCACCAGCACATACTCGGAAGTGTCTCCCGAGAAAAAGTAAACGGTACTGTAAATTTCCTTCTTCCAGGATCTGGCGTTTTCTCCCGCCGCCCGGTTAAACTCCATCCGGTGGAGATTCATCTGATCCTCTGAAAAATTGGAAAATATCACCTGGTCTTCTTTATCCGTCAGAATCAGCCGGATTCCCACCAGCGCGTTCAGATTGTATTTGCTGACCTGATATTTCAGATTTTTTTCATCCATCTTCCCATCCAGGCACTCCCAGAACAGCTCCGTATTTTCCTCTGACATCAGAAATTCCTCGGAGGACTGCCAGATTTCCTGAAATGTGGCCTTCATCATATCCAGATGCTTTTCCTGCTTCAGACGCTGATCCAGCATGCTGATTCCCAGCATCGCCATAATAAAAAACAAACAGCCAATCAGGATCGTCAGGATAATCTGTTTGGAAACGTGCTGTTCCAGCTCTTTTTGAAATCTGCTCTTTTCCTTCATCCTTCGCTTTCCACCAAAAACAGCCTGCCGGTACTCCGGCAGGCTGTCTAAAACTATTTGTATTGTGCCTTTTCTGCCTATTCCTCAACCAGGGTGTAATTGTTCTCCAGCAGGGATTCCTCTGTGCTTTTCATGGAAATCTCTCCCGTTCCCCCGGTGATGGTCAGAAGATTCTGCTCAGCCAGCTTGGAAACCGTATCTTCCGAAACAGGAATCACAATCGTCATACTGTAGACTCCATCCGCGTTCTCCGTCGTGCATTCCACACCTTCCACAGCTCTGTACTGCTCTGCTATGGTATCGGAACGCTCCGCCACTTCTTCCTGCTCTACTGTATTCAGTCCGGTCATATCAAGCTTAACAACCTCTGTAATCTGCTGTACCGTATCTCCCTTGGCATTCAGCGTCAGGGTATCTGTCATTTTGACACCGCTCTCCATCACTGTCTCCATTGTATAGGCCGCGCTCTTTTCTCTTCCTCCACACGCGGACAGCGACAGCACCAGCAGAACGGCCAGCATGCAACTGATCTTCTTTTTCACTTTTTCACCTTCCCACATTCAGCTATCTGCAAACTCAAGTAAAAAGATTTTATCATATTGCAGCACAAAACACTACAGCAAATTTCTTAAATTTTTATGAACTCCCATTCTCTTCCGCCAGTCTCAGTGCCGGTATACCAGGAGCATACTGCCTCTTCTGCGCCGGCACTACCTTACCTTGCCACAGGAGCCAGCAGCACCTTGCCTGTTCCTCTGTATACATTCACCAGACCTTCGCCGGAGGCTGCTGATCCAAGCAGAGTCTTTCCGGAACGTTCTACGGTAAATTCCAGGCTTCCGCTCCATGCGACTGCCATATTCCCATCAATCTTCACCACATCGTTCTGAAGGGTGATCTCAATCAGCTCCTCCCGGGGGCTGTTGGATTCCAGACAAACCACGCCTGACCCGGTCAGTCCCAGGTTGAACAGGCCCTCTCCTCCTGCCACCGCGGAGGACAGATTGGAACGCATCACGGCCTTATGCTTTAACGAGGCCTCACTGGCCAGAAACAGGCCGTCATCCAGCACAATGGAGCCATTCCAGTCATTCAGATCCTCCAAAAGGATGTAACGGTAAGTAGGCTCGGTCACCAGGATGCCGTCTCCCGTGTACTCGGGCTTGATGGCAGACTCTCCTGTCACCTTTCCCCGTACTGCTTTTCCGAACAGGTCTCCTACTCCCTTGATTCCTGTGGTCGCGTTCACATTTCCGGCTGTCCACTGCATGGCGCCTGCCTGCAGGGTAACCGCTGCTTTGCTGAGATCGCAGATTACCTGGCGCTTGCGCACATTCATCTCATTGCAGTAGTATGCTGTCTGGGCGCTTTGCGGACTTACACTGAGATCCCGCAGATACTCCACCACTGTGAAAGCTCCCCGGCTTTCCAGCACTCTGACATCATCATTGTCCGTAAAATTTTTGATTTGAAACATATTCTCCCCCTCCTGGTTTCTTATATTATTACGGACAGGAGTTCCGTATTCCGGATTTCTGCCCGCTTTTGCCCAAATATGATATTCTATGTTTACTCCACCGGCTCCTCAGGAATGAACACGCGGCTGCTCACCGGATTTTCCTCGGCCTTTGCCTTTTCCCGGGCCTCTTCCACGAAATAATCCTGAGAACTCAAAGCTGTCTTTCCTCTCCGGTCTACCTTCACATAGGTGTCATCCGGCTGCAGAATGTGAGCTTTTACATTGTCCTGAAGCTCAATATTCAGAATATGAATCAGTTCTTCCTTCAATTCCGGACGCTCCACGGGGAAGAGAATCTCCACACGCTTCTCCAGGTTTCTCGGCATCCAGTCCGCGCTGGAGCAGTAGATCTCATCCTGACCGTTGTTGTAGAAATAATAGATCCGGCTGTGCTCCAGGAAATTTCCCACGATGGAGCGGACGGAAATATTCTCGCTGACTCCTGGAATTCCCACCTTCAGGCAGCAGATGCCGCGCACAATCAGCTCTATCTTCACGCCTGCCGCGGAAGCCTTGTAAAGTGCCTCGATCACATCACGGTCGCAGAGGGAATTCATCTTTGCGATAATATGGCCTTCTCCTCCGTTTTCCGCATGCTCCTGTTCTCTGCCAATCAGCTGCAGGAAGCGGTCCTTCAGCCAGATAGGAGCCAGCGTAAGCTTATTCCAGAAAGCCGGCTCAGAATAACCGGACAGCATATTGAAGACCGCTGTAGCATCCTCTCCGATAGGCGCGGAACAGGTCAGAAGACCCACATCTGTGTACTGCTTCGCAGTGGAATCATTATAGTTTCCGGTTCCCAGATGGACATAGCGGCGAATGCCGTCTTCCTCTCTGCGCACCACCAGGGTAATCTTGCTGTGGGT
>CALWAZ010000152.1 GCA_944375725.1 uncultured Merdimonas sp.
ACTTCGGGATTGTGGGAGACCTGCACAAGATCATCCCGGTGTTCACAGAGAAGCTGAAGGAGTACTTGGCTACGAAGAACTAAGAGTGTAAGCGCGGCTGCCCGCGAGGGCAGGGATATAGAAGCCGGGGCGCCCGTATTTGGGCGCCCTGCTTTTATAGGAGGGTTTTGACAGGGGGAATCCAACGTGAAATCCGTGCGAGGGAAGGGCAATTGGGCGCTCTGCTTTTATAAGAGGATTTTGACAGGGGAACCGTTACAGGGGAACGGCTGCAGAGAAAGCTTTTACAGAGAAAGCTTTACAGAAGGCCTTTTACAGAGAAAGCATTACAGATGAACTGTCACAGGGGGATTTTGATGGCTGGGATGGATAGAAAAACAGCTTGAAAAGACAGTTTCATAAAGAATGAAAATATAATAAAAAAATGATTTTCATTTATATAGAAATAATATAGTGACTAAGAAGGAGACGGTTGGAACAGAAGTCCGGGGGCGGAAAAGCTGCGGAGATGAATGGAGAAAATAAAATGAATGAATAAATTCATATAAAATAGAAAATGAAAGAAATGATGCAAAAAATCAAAAACATACATTATGGAAGAAAGGAGAAGGCTATGGAAAAATATATTATGGCATTGGACGCGGGGACGACGAGCAGCCGGTGCATCTTGTTCAACAAGAAGGGCGAGATGATCAGCATGGCCCAGAAGGAATTTACCCAGTATTTTCCGAAGCCGGGCTGGGTGGAGCATGACGCCAACGAGATATGGCTGACGCAGCTGGGGGTTGCGGCGGAGGCCATGGCCAGCGCGGGGGCTGGCCCGGAGAATATCGCGGCCATCGGCATCACCAACCAGAGGGAGACGGCCATCGTCTGGGACAGGAGAACCGGGGAACCGGTGTACCATGCGATTGTCTGGCAGTGCAGGAGAACCTCGGAATACTGCGACCAGCTGAAGAGACAGGGGCTGGAGGAGAAAATCCGGGAGAAGACCGGGCTCACGATAGACGCCTATTTTTCTGGGACCAAGATCAAGTGGATTCTTGACCATGTGGAGGGAGCCAGGGAGAAGGCGGAGCAGGGCTGGCTGCTTTTCGGGACGGTGGAGACATGGCTGATCTGGAAGCTGACGCGGGGGAAGGTGCATGTGACGGATTACTCCAACGCCTCCCGCACGATGCTGTACAATATCCGCGAGCTCTGCTGGGACAGGGAGATCCTGGACATTCTGGGAATCCCGGAGAGCATGCTGCCCCAGGTGAGGCCGTCCAGCTGCATATACGGGGAGACGGAGGCGGATTTCCTGGGGGGAAGGATCCCCATCGGAGGAGCCGCAGGCGACCAGCAGGCGGCGCTGTTCGGCCAGACCTGCTTTGAGGAGGGGGAGGCCAAGAATACATATGGAACAGGCTGCTTCCTGCTGATGAACACGGGGGAAACACCGGTCTTTTCCAAAAACGGGCTGGTGACCACCATCGCCTGGGGGCTGAACGGGGAGATCCAGTATGCACTGGAGGGTTCCATCTTTGTGGCGGGGGCGGCGATCCAGTGGCTCCGGGACGAGCTGCGGATCCTGGACTCGGCGTCTGACTCAGAGTATATGGCAGGAAAGGTCAAGGACACCAACGGCTGTTACGTGGTGCCGGCGTTTACCGGGCTGGGGGCGCCCCACTGGGATCAGTATGCCAGGGGAACCATCGTAGGGCTGACCCGGGGCGTGAACAAGTATCACCTCATTCGGGCGACGCTGGAGTCGCTGGCCTACCAGGTGGCTGACGTCCTGTTTGCGATGGAGGCTGATGCGGGGATACCCATCCGGTCCCTGAAGGTGGACGGAGGCGCAAGCGCCAACAATTTCCTGATGCAGTTCCAGGCGGATATGCTCCAGGCGCCGGTGAACCGGCCGGTGTGCGTGGAGACGACAGCCATGGGGGCGGCCTACCTGGCAGGGCTGGCCGTGGGCTATTGGAAGGACCAGGCGGAGATACGGAGCAACTGGGCGATCGACAAAAGCTTTGGGCCAAAGATCGGCGCAGAGGAGAGGGACCGGCTGATGAGGGGCTGGAGGAGGGCAGTGAGGTGCTCCTTTGGCTGGGCGAAAGAAGACGAAGAGCAGGGATAGGAAAATCAGGCGGAATGTGATAGAATAGAGAAAATATATGGATAAAGGAGATGGATGGCAATGGAGAGAAGCTGCAGTGACAGCTCCTGTACGAAGGCGAGCTGTGAGGGGTGCCCGAGCAATCAGAACGGGCAGGGCAAGCCGGATTTCCATGTGGAGTGCAACGAGTATTCCCATATCAAGAAAGTGATCGGGGTGGTGAGCGGCAAGGGCGGCGTCGGCAAGTCGCTGGTGACGGCGCTTCTGGCTAACCTGACAGCGCAGAAGGGGCTGAAGGTTGGCATCCTGGACGCGGATATCACTGGCCCGTCAATCCCGAAGATGTACGGGATCCACGGGGTGGCCGAGGGCAATGAGCAGGGGATTTTCCCGGCGCAGGCCGAGAATGGGGTCAAGATTATGTCCATCAACCTGCTGATGGACGACGAGGCGGCCCCGGTGATCTGGAGAGGCCCGGTCATCGCCAACGTGGTCAAGCAGTTCTGGTCAGAGGTGTTCTGGGGAGAACTGGATTATCTGTTTGTGGATATGCCGCCGGGAACCGGCGATGTGCCGCTGACCGTCTTCCAGTCCCTGCCGGTGGACGGGATTATCCTTGTCTCCTCCCCGCAGGAGCTGGTTCACCTGATTGTGAAGAAGGCGCTCAATATGGCGCAGATGATGGATATCCCGGTGCTGGGTATTTTTGAGAACTACAGCTATGTGAAATGCCCGGACTGCGGGAGGGAAATCCACATTTTCGGGGAGAGCCGGATCGAGGAGAGCGCGAAGGAGAATGGGCTGAAGCTTCTGGGACAGATTCCCATCGACACCTCGTTTGCCTCGCTGGCGGACGCCGGGGAGTTCCACCGGGCGGCGACAGATTATGTGAAGGGTGCTGAAGCCGTGCTGTGACGGCTTGGCAGAAGGCCGGAGAGAAGGAGGCTGTGACGGTTGGCCAGAAGGCCGGAGAGAAGAGCCTGTGACGGCCTGGCAGGAGGCCGGAGAGAAGCAGTGCTGAGGCGGGCAGAGCGCCGGGAAGAAGGCGTATGTCCCGCAGCTTGGGATGCCCTGGGCGGTTTCTCACGCTATGATGTCTGATCATGGCGGGGAGCTGCCCGGGGCATTTTTTAGTTGCACAGCGGGAAAGATTGTGGTATGATAACAGCACAGGGAGAACATATGTTCTATTTCGAGGAAGGACAGTACGTGTGACGAAGGGAGGGGAAGGCGATGGCGGACGGGAGAATCGCGGTGGGGGCTGCGTTGTCTGAGAAGCTGCGGATTTTAGCGGACGCGGCAAAGTACGACGTCGCCTGCACCTCCAGCGGGACAGCCAGGAGAGGGAATGGCAGCGGCCTGGGGAACTGCGTGGCGGCCGGCATCTGCCACAGCTTCAGCGGGGACGGCCGCTGCATTTCCCTCCTGAAGGTCCTGTACACGAATGAATGTATTTACCACTGCAAATACTGCGTGAACCGGGCGGACAACGATATCCCGCGGGCATCCTTTACGCCGGAGGAGCTCTGCCGGCTCACGATGGAGTTTTACCGGAGGAATTATATAGAAGGGCTGTTCTTGAGTTCCGGGGTGCTGCGGAATCCCACGTATACGATGGAGCTGATCTTTGAGACCGTGCGGAGGCTTCGGGAGGACTGCGGCTTCCAGGGGTACATCCATGTGAAGGCGATTCCGGGAGCTGCCCCGGATATTATAGAGAGAATTGGGTATCTGGCAGACCGTATGAGCATCAACCTGGAATTCCCCACGGCGGAGGGGCTCAGAAGGCTGGCCCCCAACAAGAGCCGCGCCCTTATCCTGACGCCGATGAGACAGATACAGAACCGGAGCATAGCCTGCAGAGAGGAGCTGGCCCGGTACCGCCATGCACCGCAGTTTGTGCCGGCAGGGCAGAGCACCCAGATGATCATAGGGGCCTCGGGGGAGACGGATCTGCAGATTATGTCGGTGGCCCAGCGGCTGTACGACAATTTTGGGCTGAAGCGGGTATTCTATTCCGCTTACATGCAGGTGAACGAGGATAGGGCTCTCCCGGCTCTGCCGGGAGGGCCGCCGCTTCTGCGGGAACACAGGCTTTATCAGGCAGACTGGCTGCTGCGGTTTTATGGTTTTGAGGCAGGAGAGCTTCTTTCGGAGGACAGGCCGAATTTCAATATGGTGTTTGATCCGAAATGCGACTGGGCGCTCCGCCATCTGGAGCTGTTTCCGGTGGAGATAAACCGCGCCTCCTATCAGACGCTGCTGAGGGTTCCGGGCATCGGTGTGAAATCCGCTCAGAGAATTGTAAAGGCCAGAAGGCTGGGAAGCCTGGATTTCGCGGATCTGAAAAAGATAGGCGTAGTGTTGAAAAGAGCCCTTTATTTTATCACCTGCAGGGGCAGAACCATGTATCCGGTTAAAATAGAGGAAGATTATATTACGAGAAATCTTCTGTATGTGAAGGAAAAGCTGCCGCCGGAGCTTCGGGGAGAGGTGACTTACCGGCAGCTTTCCCTGTTTGATGATGGAATGCCGCTGTCAGCCGGGGAGCAGTTTGTTCTGACAGCCGGGGAATCCGGAGCAGCGGCAGGCAGCTTGTGGGAAAGGAGCAGCATATGACGACAGTGTTTGTATGTGAGGACAGCCTGGATGGAATTCTGACAGGGGTCTATGATGCCTGGGACAGCCGTCTGGGCCATGAGAACGTGAAGCTTAAGACAGAGGAGGACGATACGATGGAGCTGTTCTGCCAGTATCGGGCAGTGCGGACCGATGTGGAAAAGGCGGAAAAGGTTCTGCGCACAGTCAGAAAAAGGATGGGCGAGAAGGCGCGGGAGGCTGTCTGCTACGCGGCGGCCTGCCCCGATGAAAGAAAAGCGGATGCCATTTACCGCCTGATTGTTCTGGGACTGTCTCTGAAGGACGGAAGCCAGGCGGTGAACTGCCTGCAGAATCCCTCGGTGCTGCTGGTAGAGAAGCTGCGGTATAAGGCATGGCATGAAGCGGAACGGATGCTTGGTTTTCTGCGCTTTCAGGAGCTGGCAGGCGGAATTCTCTATGCTTATATGGAGCCTCCGTACGCGGTCCTTCCTCTGATAGCGCCCCACTTTGCGGACCGTCTGTTTCAGGAAAACTGGATCATTCATGACAGAAAAAGGAAACAGATAGCTGTACACAAAATCGGCTCTGGCTGGTTCCTGGCAGATGCCGTGCTGCTGCCGCCGGGATTTACAGGAGAACAGACGGAGTCAGAAGCGGAATTCCAGGCGCTTTGGAAGACCTTCTGCAGAAGCATAGCCATTGCGGAGCGGCGCAATCCTGCATGCCAGAAAAATCTTCTGCCGCTCAGATTCCGGCCTTTTATGACAGAGTTTCAGGTTTGACAGTCCGGAAAAATCATAGTACACTGAAACAAAGAGGCATGGGCCGGCAGCTGAATTTCAGGGCTGCGGGACCGGTCTGACAATCGACTAAGACAGGCAGGAGAAAAGAAAATGAACAGTGTTCCGGTGATAAAAGCCGCGCTTCTTGGCGCGGGAACGGTAGGCGGAGGCGTATGCCAGATTCTGGAGTGGCAGAAGGATGAGATGCCGCGGAAGCTTGGGGCGTCCGTAGAACTGAAAAAGATTCTGGTCAGGGACAAGGCCAGAAAAAGAGAGGGAATAGACAGCAGTCTTCTGACAGATGACTGGAACGAGATCCTGGAGGACCCCGAGATACAGATTGTGATAGAAGTGATGGGCGGCATAGAGCCTGCCCGGACCTATATTCTGGAGGCGCTCCGGGCAGGAAAAAATGTGGTGACAGCAAACAAGGATCTGCTTGCGGAGTATGGCAGGGAGCTTCTGGATACGGCGGAGGAGCAGAAGCGGGATCTGATGTTTGAGGCGGCCGTGGCGGGAGGAATCCCGATCATCCGGCCTCTGAAGCAGTGCCTGGCGGCGAATCACATTTCCGAAGTGATGGGAATCGTAAACGGAACTACAAACTATATTCTGACCCGGATGACAGCGGATCATATGGAGTTCTCGGATGCTCTTGCGCTGGCTACGGAGCTGGGTTACGCCGAGGCGGATCCCACAGCGGACATCGAGGGGTATGACGCGGCGAGAAAGGTGGCCATTCTGGCTTCTATCGCTTTCAATTCCCGGGTGACTTTCCCAGATGTGTATACAGAAGGAATTACGAAAATTACAGCTGCCGACATCCGGTACGCGGCTGAGCTGGATATGGTGATAAAGCTTCTGGGAGTAGCCAGAAATACAGAAGAAGGCATTGAGGTGGGAGTGTATCCCATGCTGATTTCTTCCAGCCATCCTCTTGCCACGGTCAATGACGCTTTCAATGCGGTCTTTGTCCATGGGGACGCGGTGGATGACGCCATGTTTCTGGGAAGAGGAGCCGGAAAGCTTCCCACCGGAAGCGCGGTTATGGGAGATGTCTTCGAGATTGCCAGAAATATTCAGGCGGGCTGTACCGGAAAGATCAGCTGCACCTGTTATAAAAATCTTCCCGTAAAGCCGGCGGAGAAGACACGGAACCGGTATTTCCTCCGGCTCAGTGTGGATGACCGTCCCGGAGTGCTGGCAGGCATCGCGTCGGTGTTTGGAAATAACAACGTGAGCATTTCCCAGGTTATTCAGAAAAATGTGTCAGACGGCACAGCGGAGATTGTGGTGATCACCGATCAGGTGGTGGAACGCCACTTCAGAGACGCTCTGCTGGAGCTCAAAGAAATGTCCATGGTAAAAGAGATTGCTTCCGTGCTGCGGGTTTACGGCTAGTGTGAGAACGGAGCAGGACAGAGCGTGGTAATGTGGCAGGACAGGGCATCTTTTGGGAAAGTTCCCGGACAGGAATATCCCGGGAGACTGTAGATAAAGGAGACAAATGGAAGAAAAGACACTGACATTACTGGATCATGCAATTATTTTTGCTACAAAGGCACATTCCGGCACGACCCGCAAGGGGACGAATGTCCCATATATTGTGCATCCTATTGAGGCCGCGGCCATTGTTTCATCCATGACGGACGACGAGGAGGTGATCGCGGCTGCGGTGCTTCATGATGTGATCGAGGATACGGAAGCCACAAGGGAGGATCTGCTGGCCAGGTTTGGACGGAGAATCACGGATCTGGTTATGGATGAGAGCGAAGACAAGAGAAGAAATTTCCCGGCTGAGCTGACCTGGAAGACCCGCAAGCAGGAGACCATTACATTCCTGGAGACCCGTGCGGACAGGGACGCCAAGATGCTGGCGCTGGCTGACAAGCTGGCCAATCTGAGGGCGATATACCGGGATCAGTGTATCATTGGCGATAAGGTATGGGAGCGGTTCAATGAGAAGGATAAGAATATGCATGCCTGGATGTACCGTTCCATCGCGAAGGCGCTGGAGGAGCTTCGGGATCACCCCATGTGGCAGGAATACAACCGTCTCGTGGAGGAGGTTTTTGGAAAAGAAACGGGGAAATCGGAAGAAGCTGGAGAAAATGAAGCTTGACAAACCTTTTGAGAAAGGATAATCTGCTATAGAGAAAAAATGACAAAGAGGAGGAACATTATGAAACCGTACCGCGAAATGAGTAAGGAAGAACTGCTGGCACTGAAAGAAGAACTGGACGCGCAGTACCGCGAGGTACAGGCAAAGGATCTTCATCTTGACATGTCCCGGGGAAAACCCAGCGCAGAGCAGCTGGATCTGTCCATGGGAATGATGGATGTGCTGAACAGCAGCACCGATCTGAAAGATTCTGAGGGTGTGGACTGCCGGAACTACGGTGTCCTGGACGGAGTAAAAGAAGCCAAGGAGCTTCTGGGCCAGATGTCTGAGGTGTCTCCGGATAAAATCATTATCTACGGAAACTCCAGCCTGAACGTAATGTACGATACAGTAGCCAGATCCATGACCCACGGGGTAATGGGAAGCACTCCCTGGTGCAAGCTGGACAAGGTCAAATTCCTCTGCCCTGTGCCGGGATACGACCGCCATTTTACCATTACGGAATACTTTGGAATTGAAATGATCAACGTTCCGATGACACCCACCGGCCCGGATATGGATATGGTGGAGGAGCTGGTAAGCTCTGATCCGGCCATCAAGGGAATCTGGTGCGTGCCGAAATATTCCAATCCCCAGGGTATCACTTACTCAGATGAGACGGTACGCCGTTTTGCCAGATTAAAGCCTGCCGCGGAAGATTTCCGTATCTATTGGGACAATGCTTACTGCGTACATCATCTTTATGATGATGATCAGGATTTCCTGATTGAGATCCTTGGCGAGTGTGAGAAGGCCGGAAATCCGGATATGGTATATAAATTCTGTTCCACATCCAAGATTACCTTCCCGGGCTCAGGAGTAGCCTGCATCGCGGCTTCTCCCAACAATCTGAAGGATATCAAAAAGCAGCTGACCGTGCAGACCATCGGCCACGACAAGGTAAATCAGCTCCGCCATGTGCGCTTCTTTAAGAATCTGGATGGAATTCATGAGCATATGCGCAAGCATGCAGCCATTATGCGTCCCAAGTTTGAGGCAGTGCTGGATACACTGGATAAAGAACTGGGCGGGCTGGAGATTGGAAGCTGGATTCGTCCCAAGGGAGGCTATTTCATTTCCTTTGATGCCATGGAAGGATGCGCCAAGGCGATTGTGGCCAAGTGCAGGGAAGCCGGCGTAGTGCTTACCGGAGCCGGAGCCACCTATCCTTATGGAAAGGACCCGAAGGACAGCAATATCCGTATCGCTCCTTCTTATCCGACAAAGGAAGAGCTGGCTATGGCTACAGATCTTTTCGTTCTTTGTGTAAAACTGGCCAGTGTTGAGAAGCTTCTGGAAACGATGTAAAGGTTCCTCTGAACATATAAAGAGCAGAAGAGCTTTAAGGCAGTATAAAAACAAAAAAGGAAGCGCCGGACAGCTGTCTGATTCAGACAGCTGTCCGGCGCTTCCCTCATATAAGCATATAAGGCCTGAAAGACCGATCTTTTTCCTGACGGATGACTTACTCAGCCGGCGAACACAAAATAAAGAATCACAAGAACGCCAAGAACAATCCGGTACCAGCCAAAGACCTTGAAATCGTTCTTTTTAATATAACTCATCAAAAACTTGATAGCCAGAATCGATACCACAAAGGCTGTCAGCATACCTACCAGCAGGATTGCCATTTCAGTTCCGGTGAAATGAAAGCCGAATTTCAGAAGCTTGATAAAGCTTGCGCCAAACATGACCGGAATTGCCAGGAAGAAGCTGAACTCCGCGGCTATGTAACGGGAGGTTCCCAAAAGCATGGCTCCCAGAATCGTGGCTCCGGAACGGGAGGTACCAGGAATCAGGGAAAGCACCTGAAAGACGCCGATCAGAAGAGCGGTAGGATAGCTCAGCTCCTGAAAGGATGTGATGACAGGTGTGCGGTTCCGGTTGCGGTTTTCGATTATAATGAAAAGGACACCATAGATGATCAGGGTGGCGGCTACAGTCTGGTAGTTGTAAAACATGGCGTCGATCTGATCATCAAAGGGGATACCGATCAGAGCGGCAGGCAGCACGGCCACGATAACCTTAAACCAGAGAGACCAGGTATCTTTTTTGATCCAGCCCTTGGAAGGAGTGGTAAAGGGCCACAGCTTCCAGAAATAAAGAACTACTACGGCGAGAATCGCGCCCAGCTGGATGACAACCAGGAACATTTCCTTAAATTCATCGCTGACATTCAGGTGGATGAATTCGTCCACAAGAATCATATGGCCTGTACTGCTGATGGGAAGCCATTCTGTCAGTCCTTCCACAATGCCCAGCACCAGAACCTTCAGCCATTCCAAAATATTCATATTTCAAATCCTCATTTCCCGGCGCGGCCCGGTCCTGTATGGATGGGAAAACGCCGTTATTCAGATTTTCAGTATACCACACTCCGGGTGGTTGTCAATGTCGAAGAAAGGCGTATCAGAAGCGGTTTTATGAATAAGAAACGAAAATTTATGCATTTTTTTCTGGGATTTATACGTCTTGTCTCTTGTTTTTTTCTGAAATGATGATAAAATGTAGCAGAGTGAATTTTTATGATTTGCTTATTTCATTCAATGGGAGGAAGAACTATGAAAAAATTAGCAGCTGTATTACTGGCAGGCATTATGTGTGTATCTCTGGCAGCCTGCGGCTCCAGCGCATCCGATGACGCCGCGTCCACAGACACTCAGGCCGCCACAGAGGAAACTGCAGAAGAGACAGCGGATGACGCTGCTGCAGATACAGAAGGCGAGACGGCGGAAGCCGGAGAGGTAACTACGGTGACCGAAGGCGTTTTGACGATGGGCACCAACGCGGCCTTCCCGCCGTACGAGTACTATGATGGAGACACGATCGTAGGCATCGACGCTGAAATCGCTCAGGCGCTCGCTGATAAGCTGGGACTGAACCTTGAGATCGTAGATATGGATTTCTCTTCCATCGTTACCGCGGTACAGACCGGAAAGGTGGATGTGGGCATCGCCGGCATGACTGTAGATCCGGAAAGAGAAAAGAACGTAGACTTCACAGATTCTTATGCTACAGGCGTACAGGTTATCATCGTGCCGGAGGATTCTGATATCACTTCTGTAGATGATCTGGACGGAAAGCTGATTGGTGTTCAGGAAGGAACCACCGGACACCAGTACTGCTCTGAGGACTATGGCGATGACATGGTAATCGCATATACAAACGGAGCTACCGCTGTACAGGCGCTGCTTCAGGGCAAGGTAGACTGCGTGGTTATCGATGAGCAGCCGGCTATCAGCTTTGTAGAGGCAAATGAAGGTCTGAAGATTCTGGATACCGAGTATGTGGTAGAGGATTACGCAATCGCTGTTTCCAAGGATAATCCCGGACTGAAAGACGCGATCAACACAGCTCTGGGCGAGCTGATCGAGGATGGAACGGTTCAGGGAATTCTTGACAAATACATCAAGGCAGAATAAATAGAATGGCAGAATGGCTGGCGGATTGACTGAAATACCGCAGAGGCCGGAATGCTGAAAAAGAGCATCAGACGGGGGTGTTCAGGAAAACTTGGAACACCCCCGTTTTATAGCGCCAGTGTACAAGGAGCAAAAGGAGCAGGCTTTGCTCTTTGTACAGGGACGTTATGATTATTACAGCTATGATATAAGAAACGTATTACGAAAGGGGGCCATGCGGCGTGGAAGGATTTATGGAAAGCTTGAAGACAGGGCTGTATCAGACCTTTGTTCTGGACAATAACTATCAGTATTTTGTCCGGGGAGTCGGCGTCACTCTGCTGGTGACGGTGTTTGCTCTGATACTTGGCCTGATACTCGGTGTGATTGTGGCGATTATCCGCTCTGCACATGATCAGCAGCCGGAAAAGAAAAAAGGAATCATACTGCGGATATTAAATGGCATCTGCAAGGTATATTTGACGGTGATTCGAGGTACGCCTACACTGGTGCAGCTTCTGATTATGTGGTTTGTTATCTGGGCCAGTGCCCGGGCTACAGACGGCAATATGATACGCTGCGCGATTTTGTCTTTTGGAATCAATTCAGGAGCCTATGTGGCCGAGATTGTCCGTTCGGGAATCATGTCCATTGACAAGGGACAGATGGAGGCCGGACGATCCCTGGGACTGAATTACGCCACAACCATGCGGTTTATTATCATTCCCCAGGCTTTTAAAAATATTCTGCCTGCCCTGGGAAATGAGCTGATTACGCTTTTGAAGGAGACTTCTGTGGTAACTGTCATCGGTCTGAAGGATCTGACGAAGGGAGCCATGATTATCCAGTCCAAGACTTATCAGGCATTTGTGCCGTTCTTTGCTATCGCGGCCATCTATCTTGTGATGGTACTTGTACTGTCCTGGATTCTGGGCAGACTGGAAAGGAGGCTGAGACAGAGTGATTTACGTTAAGGGATTATCCAAAGCCTTTGGAGACAATCAGGTCATCTCCAATATCGATATGCATATCCGTCCGGGTGAAAAGGTGGTTATCGTGGGTCCATCCGGTTCTGGAAAGTCCACATTCTTACGCTGCCTGAATCTTCTGGAGCAGCCCACAGGCGGCTCCATCGTGTTCGACGGCCAGGAGATTACAGCCCCCGGTGTGGACGTCAACCTGATCAGACGGCGGATGGGCATGGTATTTCAGCATTTCAATCTCTTTGCCAATCTGACGGTAAAGAAAAATATAATGCTGGCTCCGGTTCAGCTGAAACTGAAGACAAAGGAAGAAGCGGAGGCAGAAGCCATGCGTCTTCTGAAGCTTGTAAATCTGGAGGAAAAGGCGGATTCCTATCCGGCTCAGCTTTCCGGCGGACAGAAGCAGAGAATTGCCATTGTACGTTCTCTCGCCATGAATCCGGAGGTGATGCTGTTTGACGAGCCCACCTCAGCCCTCGATCCGGAGATGGTAGGCGAGGTGCTGGAGCTGATGAAACGGCTGGCAGACGACGGCATGACCATGGTGGTGGTGACTCATGAGATGGGCTTTGCCCGGGAGGTGGGAACCCGCGTGGTATTCATGGATGAAGGGGTTATCAAGGAGGAAAATGAGCCGAAGGAGTTCTTTGATCACCCGAAGGATCCGAGGCTTCAGGACTTCCTGTCAAAGGTGCTGTAGAGCAGAAAAGCGATTTTCGATTTCTTTCGTCTTTCGTAAGAATTTCTTAATCTACTTTATAGATTTTTTAGAGGGAGTACATAGATTGGTCACAATTCCCTGCTATATTAAACATGTAGCAAGAACACATATCAGTATTTCATTCATAACACTCGGGGACTTCCGGGAGGAAGTCCCCACTCCCTCGAAATTTCAGGAACCTGTTCCCTCAGGTTCCTTTTTTTGCGCGCCGGCAGTGAACCCTGCGAAAGATTTTATAAAGACAATCCGAAAGGAGCCTGCCCGCAGAGGCTGGGATTCTCTTTCATACAGTAAAAAACGGACAGATCCTCTCATAAAGAAAATCTGTCCGCTTTTATTTTGTCTGTCTCAAAAGGGCTCCAGCCGCCGCGTGTTCTCGGGATAAATATGTGTGAGACCGGACACCGGCGATACGGGCGGACCCGCACTCCTCCCCGGAACTGGCGCCAGATTTATTATACTGCCGAATCCCTGGAAATGCAAGAGTTCCCTCCAGAAGCGGTTTCTGCGTGACAATCCCATGAAAATAGTCTATACTTTTATACGGAAAACGAAACTGCAGTTCAGCAGAGATAAAGAGGATCTATTATGACAAAAGAAAAACTTGCACTGGAAATCATAGAAAGACTGAAAAAGGAGTATCCGGACGCGGGATGTACGCTGGATTACGATCAGGCCTGGAAGCTTCTGGTAAGCGTGCGGCTGGCGGCTCAGTGTACCGATGCCAGGGTAAATGTGGTGGTGGAAAAGCTGTATGAAAAGTATCCGGATGTGAAGTCTCTGGCGGAGGCGCCGGTGGAGGATATTGAGGCTATTGTAAAGCCCTGCGGTCTGGGACACAGCAAAGCGCGGGATATCAGCGCCTGCATGAAAATTCTGATGGAACAGTATGGGGGAAATGTGCCGGATACCTTTGAGGAGCTTCTGAAGCTCCCGGGCGTAGGAAGAAAGAGCGCGAACCTGATTATGGGAGATGTGTTTGGAAAGCCTGCCATTGTGACGGATACCCACTGCATCCGCCTGGTAAACCGGATGGGGCTGGTGGACAACATCAAAGAGCCTAAAAAGGTGGAAATGGCCCTTTGGAAGCTGATTCCTCCGGAGGAAGGCAGCGATTTCTGCCACAGGCTGGTTTATCATGGAAGGGATGTCTGTACGGCGAGGACAAAGCCTCACTGTGACCGATGCTGCCTTGCGGATATCTGCGCGAAAAACGGTGTGGATAACTGAGAAAGACCACCGGTGTTCTGTGGAAGAATCGGGCAATACGGTTTGAAAGACAGAATGAAAAAAGCTCGGAATAGAAATGGGAAAAAGAAAACAGGAAAAGAAAACGACAGGGGAACGAGGATGGAAACTGCGATAGTGACATTGAAAAAAGGAGAGGGCCGGTCGCTGAAGGCCGGCGGAGCCTGGGTTTATGATAATGAGATAGCGTCTGTGCTGGGAAGCTTTGAGGACGGGGATATCGTCCAGGTCCACGATTTTGACGGCTACGGCCTGGGAAAGGGATTTATCAACCGCCACTCCAAGATCCGGGTAAGAATGCTTACCAGAAATCCGAATCAGGAGATAGACCGGGAATTCTTAAGAAAAAGGGTGCGCGATGCCTGGGAATACCGGAAGAAGACAGTGGATACGGCAAGCTGCCGGCTGATTTTCGGGGAAGCGGACTTTCTGCCGGGAATCGTGGCAGACAAGTTTTCCGATGTGCTGGTGATCCAGTCACTGGCTCTTGGCATGGAACGTATGAAGGATGTGATAGTGGAAGAGCTGAAGGCAGCGCTTCTGGAGGACGGCATCCGGATACGGGGTGTTTATGAGAGAAGCGACGCCAGGGAACGGGAAAAGGAAGGCATGGAGCGGGTCAAGGGATTTCTGGGAGAGCCCTTTGACACCAATGTGGAGATCACGGAAAACGGGGTTCGATATCTGGTGGACGTGAAGGATGGACAGAAGACAGGATTTTTCCTGGACCAGAAATACAACCGGCTGGCTGTGCAGAAGCTTTGCAGGGACGCGCGGGTGCTGGATTGTTTTACGCATACGGGTTCCTTTGCCCTGAACGCGGGACTGGCCGGCGCACGGGAGGTCCTGGGGGTGGACGCGTCTGAGCTGGGCGTTCATCAGGCCAGACTGAATGCGGAGCTGAACGGGCTTCAGGACCGGGTCCATTTTCAGTGCGCGGACGTCTTTGATCTTCTGCCGGAGCTGGAGAAGAAGGGAGAGCAGTTTGACGTGGTCATTCTGGATCCGCCTGCTTTTACCAAATCCCGCAGCTCGGTGAAAAATGCGGTTAAGGGATACCGGGAGATCAATATGCGGGGCATGAAGCTGGTGCGGGACGGAGGCTTTCTGGCCACCTGTTCCTGTTCTCATTTTATGACCTATGAGCTTTTCACCCAGACTCTGCAGCAGGCGGCCAGAAGCGTGCACAGGCGGCTCAGGCAGGTGGAATACCGGACGCAGGCGCCGGATCATCCGATTCTCTGGGCGGCAGATGAGTCCTATTATCTGAAGTTTTATATTTTCCAGGTTTGTGAGGAAAAGTGATATGAAGCTGCCGGAGGAATTTGAAAACAGAATGAAAGCGCTTCTGGGAGCAGAGTATTCTGCTTTCCTGGAAAGCTATGAGCGCAGGCCCTGTCAGGCTCTGCGGGTGAATACCGGAAAGCTGTCCCCCGGGAAATTTCAGGAGATCAGTCCTTTCCGGCTGCGCCCGGTGCCATGGGCGCCGGGCGGCTTCTATTACGGGGAGGAAGACAGGCCGGGAAAGCATCCCTGGCATGAGGCAGGGCTTTACTATATTCAGGAGCCCAGTGCCATGGCGGTGGGCGCTCTGGCGGGCGCGGCGCCGGGCGAGCGGATTCTCGACCTCTGCGCCGCGCCCGGGGGAAAGACCACCCAGCTGGCGGCAGCCATGGAGGGAAAGGGCCTTCTGGTGTCCAATGAGATTCATCCGGCCCGGGCCAAAATTCTTTCTTCCAATGTGGAACGTATGGGGATTACGAATGCCGTAGTGACCAGCGAGACGCCGGAACGGCTGGCGGAACGTTTCCCCGGATTTTTCGACCGGATTGTGGTGGATGCCCCCTGTTCCGGCGAAGGAATGTTCCGCAAGGACGAGCAGGCTGTTCTGCAGTGGAGCCCGGAAAATGTGAAGATGTGCGCGGAAAGGCAGCAGGGGATTCTGGATCAGGCGGCAGAGATGCTCCGTCCGGGAGGAGTACTGGTATACTCCACCTGTACCTTCGCTCCGGAGGAAGACGAGGGAAGCGTGGCTGCTTTCCTGTGCCGCCATCCGGAGTTTTCCGTAAAAAAGACAAAGGCCTGGGAGGGGTTTGCGCCGGGACGGCCGGAATGGGTAGAGAAAACAGTTCTGTCAGGAGTCTGGGAGAAAGAGGCAGAGGAACAGATAAAAGATACCTTCCGGCTCTGGCCCCACAGGCTGGAGGGAGAGGGACATTATCTGGCTGTCCTGCAGAAGGCGGGAGAAAACGGGGCGCAGAGTCTGCGTGCGGAATTGCCCGGAAAAACAGGAAAACCGGGGAAAGCCGGGAAGACAGGACGCGTATCATCCGCGGCCGCGGAAAAGGAAGCTCTCCGGCTGTATCAGGAATTCGTGGAAGAAAATCTGGTCCGGGCACCGGAGGGAATCCCGGTTTTATTTGGAGAACAGCTGTTTCTGATGCCCTGCCGCCTGGATCTGGCCGGCCTGAAGGTGCTCCGTGCAGGACTTCATCTGGGAACTGTCAGAAAAAACCGGTTTGAGCCGGCCCACGCGCTGGCCCTTGCCCTGAAAAAAGAGGACGCCCGAAGGGGCTGCTCCTTTGCGGCAGATGGAGGAGAAATCCGGGCATACCTTCGGGGGGAAAGTCTGGAGCCGGGACCGGACGCCGCTGAGGAGAAGGGATGGGCTCTGGTTCTCGCGGGAGATTTCCCGCTGGGCTGGGGAAAACTGGCCGGAGGCATGCTGAAAAATCATTATCCCAAAGGACTGCGCCTGTACTTTTAAAAGCGGGGAAAAATCTGTTCCTTAAATCGTTTTCCGGAAAAGAAATGCTTTACCTGTCCGGAAAAATGTATTATTATAAAAGGGTTGAAGATGACAGTATCCGCAGAATGGACGGAAGTGGGAGTCTGGCGGATACGAGTGAAAATATGAGAGGAGAATTGCGACGATGGCAGAAAAAACTGTTGGCGAAAGAAGCCTTGAGCTTCATGAGAAGTACAGAGGAAAAATTGAGATCAAATCCAGAGTTCCGGTAAAGACAAAAGAGGATCTTTCTCTGGCGTATACGCCGGGTGTTGCCCAGCCCTGTCTGGAGATTCAGAAGGACATCAGCAAATCCTATGTGTATACAAACCGCTGGAACACCTGCCTGGTTGTAACAGATGGAACAGCAGTCCTGGGCCTTGGAGATATCGGACCGGAAGCAGGCATGCCCGTTATGGAAGGAAAATGCGTGCTCTTCAAGGAGTTTGGAAATGTGGATGCTTTCCCGCTGTGCATCAAGAGCAAGGATGTGGATGAAATCGTCAACACGATTTATCTGATTTCCGGAAGCTGCGGCGGCGTGAATCTGGAGGATATCTCTGCTCCCCGCTGCTTTGAGATTGAGAAGAAGCTGAAGGAAAAATGTGATATTCCGATTTTCCATGACGATCAGCACGGAACGGCTGTCATCACTCTGGCAGGCCTTACCAATGCGCTCCGCCTGGTAGGAAAGAAGAAAGAGGATATCAAGGTGGCTGTAAATGGAGCCGGAGCAGCCGCAATCTCTATTACCAAGCTTCTGATTGCCGCAGGTATCCGTGATGTGACTCTGTGTGACCGTACCGGAGCCATCTACGAGGGCCGCGAGAAGGGTATGAATCCGATTAAGGAAGAGATAGCAAAGATTACAAACCGCGAGAAGATTCATGGAACACTGGCAGATATCGTAAAGGGCGCGGATGTATTTATCGGCGTAAGCGCTCCGGGCAGCCTGACCACAGATATGGTAAAGACCATGGCCAAGGACGCTATCATCTTTGCGTGCGCAAACCCGACACCGGAGATTTATCCGGATGAGGCAAAGGCAGGAGGAGCAAGAGTGATCGCCACAGGCCGCAGCGATTTCCCGAACCAGATCAACAATGTTCTGGCGTTCCCGGGTATTTTCCGCGGAGCATTTGATGTGCGCGCGAAAGACATCAATGATGAGATGAAGATGGCTGCCGCTGAGGCGCTGGCAAATCTGATTTCGGATGATGAGCTGTCTGAGGACTACATTATCCCGGCTGCTTTCGATCCGAGAGTAGGAAAGGCCGTTGCGGAAGCAGTAGCTGAGGCTGCGAGAAAATCAGGCGTAGCCCGCATCTGATAGAGATCATACAGGACCGTGTTTCCGGAAAGAAGAAGATGAAATTGTTCTTTCCGGAACAGGCAGCAGGAAAGAAAACCTCTCTGCCGCAGAAGATCAAAAGGATTCTGCGGCAGAGAGGTTTTGTGCATGTTTGATAAAATCAGAAAAGAAAGAACGAAAAATATTGACAAAAATGACAATGGGTGGCACAATGAAAACAAGGTAGTACACAGGCTGCATGGGGAGAGACCGGAACTGCCGAAATGATATTCCCGGGGAGGTATTCTTATGGACAAATACGAGGTAATTCGAGATATCCTGGATAAGAGCAGCTACACGGTGGCTATGTGCGGTACCGACATGATGAAGGAATCGGGAATGCCGAGCCTCAGAGCGCCGGAGATTGCCTATGAGGTGGAAAAGGAGTACGGATATTCTCCCGAGGAGATTTTTTCTTCCGTATTTTATACGAACCGTACGGAGACTTTCTTTCAGTATTACAGAAAGTATATGCTGAAGCCTCCTCTGGAGCCGAGTGACGGCTTTTATGCGCTTGCCCAGCTGGAGAAGGAAGGAAAGCTTCAGTGCAGCATTGCCAATAATGTGCACAATCTTCCGGGACGTGCCGGATGCAGAAAGATTCTGAATCTTCATGGAACCATTTATGATAACGAATGCCCGCGGTGCGGAAAGAAATATTCCATGGAATATATCCGTGATTCTAAGAAGGTGCCTCTCTGCGGGGACTGTATGGTTCCGATCCGTCCGAAGGTGCTGCTTTTCGGCGAGCAGGTGGACAACCAGATGATGACAGCCGCCGTGGAAGAGATTGCGAAGGCAGAGGTGCTGCTTCTGCTGGGGACTTCTATCAATTCCGGGCTCTGTGACGGGTATGTGCAGTATTTTAAAGGGAAGACTATGATTATCATCAGCGCCCAGAAGCATTTTACGGATGAAAAAGCGGATCTGGTGCTCCATGAAGAGGTGAAGACGGCTCTTCCGAAGATTGTATGGCCGGACGGCAGAACGTGATATTACAATGCAAAAGAAATAAGACAGAACAGAGAGGGACAGAGACATGAAACTGCTGGAAGACAAGATATTGCAGGAAGGAGAAGTGCTGGGGGAGGATATCCTGAAGGTGGACGGTTTTATCAACCATCAGGTAGACGTTCCCCTTATGGAGGAACTGGGGAAGGATATGGCAGAGCATTTCCGGGGTCAGGGAGTGACGAAGGTGTTCACCATAGAATCCTCGGGGATTGCTCCCGCGATTTTTACAGCAAGGGCGCTTGAGGTGCCGCTGGTGATTCTGAAAAAACAGAACGCGAAGAATCTCGGAACAGAGGTATGGCAGACAGAGGTGGTCTCTTATACAAAGGATACTTCCTACCAGCTGACTTTGGCAAAAAATTATATCTCGGACGCGGATCACATTCTGATAGTGGATGATTTTCTGGCAAACGGAGAAGCGGCCACAGGCGCGGTGCGTCTGATCCGCAAGGCCCATGCTACGGTAGCGGGCATCGGCGTATTGATTGAAAAGACCTTTCAGCCGGGAAGAGAGAAGCTGGAGAGCCAGGGGGTTCCTGTATACGCGCAGGCCAGAATCCGGGCATTTGAGGGCGGGAAGGTGGTATTTTGAGCGGAAAGCAGAAGAAGATACACCGGACAGCCGATGATATGCTGTGGAAGCTTGAGAGAAAGGATGTGGTCCGTCTTCTGACGGCGGTAGGAGGAATGCTGATCTATGCCGTGGGCGTCAATACCTTTATCGTGCCTGCGGATCTTTACAGCGGAGGCGTCATGGGAATCAGCCAGATTCTCCGTACTCTGCTGATACGGTATACGGATTTCAGCATGGGTGGTACAGATATTGCGGGTATCATCAACTTTGTGCTGAATATTCCGCTGTTTTTCCTTGCCTATTTTTCCATAGGCAGAGGTTTTTTTATCCGGACTGTAGTCTGTATTTTCAGCCAGACGCTGTTCCTGACGCTGATTCCGATTCCTGCGCTTCCCATTGTGGAGGATACGATTACGGCCAGCCTGATCGGAGGGATTCTGGCGGGAGCCGGAATGGGAATCTCCCTCAGGGGCGGAGGAAGCAGCGGCGGAGCAGACATTGTAGGCATGTATATCACAAAGCACCGGCAGGATTTCAGCGTAGGACGGCTGAATCTCTGCATCAATCTCTGTGTTTATCTGGCCTGCGGCCTGCTTTTTGATATTAAGGTCGTCATCTACTGCGTCATTTACAGCGCAATCTGTTCTCTGATGCTGGACAGGACTCATACCCAGAATATCAGCACGGAGGTGTTTATTTTTACCAAAAAAGATCCCCAGGATGTCATGGGTTATATTCTGAAGGATCTGGTGAGAGGAGCTACCTACTGGGAGGCAAAGGGTGGTTACACCAACCAGGAAACGAATATTATCTTTACTGTGATTTCCAAGCAAGAGCTGACAGCGCTGAAGCATAAGCTCCGGCAGATTGATCCGGCCGCGTTCCTGGTGGACAAGGAAAATGTGGGAATAGATGGAAAGTTTGAAAAGCATCTGTCATAGACTTCAGATGTGAACAAGGCATACAAAAACTTTGGAGCTTTACATAGGACAGGCTTCCGCCTTCCCTATGTGAAACTCCAAATTTTTTTGAAAAAGTGAAGATATTCGAAAAGAACTGTCGTTATAGTAGATGAACAAAGAGAAATAAGAAAGCCAAGCAGAAAAAACAGAAGCTGTAACAGCAGTATGTGAGGAGGGGAGGCGGATGAAATTAACAGGGATGAGAAACTGGAAGAGCTGATAGACCGATATCAGAGTCTTGTGTTCTCAATCTGCTATAAGATGACAGGCGATTATTTCGCGGCTGAGGATCTGGCTCAGGAAACATTTTTATCCGCTTATGAAAAATATTCTTCCTTTGATGGACGCCATGAGAAGGCATGGGTTTGCAGAATTGCGACGAACAAATGCCTGGACTATCTGAAGGCGGCGGGAAGAAGGAGCGTTCCTACAGAGGACGAGTGGTTTTCCTGGCAGGAAGATACGGGAGAATCACCGGAGGAAAGATGCCTGGAGCGGGAGGTCAGGGATGAGCTTTATAAGGCTTGTAAGGAATTGAAGCCGCCCTATGACGAAATTGCGCTGGACTATTATTATTACGAGATGGACGTGGGAGAGATTGCAGAAAAGAGAGAACGCAATGTGAAGACCGTGCAGACACAGATTTACAGAGCGCGGGGCATGCTCCGCAAGAAATACGGGAAGAAGGAGGAGAGAAGCGCATGAGGACAGATAAAAGGATAGATAAGATGTCGGAACAGGAACTGGACGCCTATACAGAGCGGCTGCTCCGCCAGGTGGAGGCTGAAGGGCTGATTCCCGCGCCCGCGCATATGAAGCAGGAGATTCTGGAGCGTTCCAGAAGCCTGGATTACCAGATACGGGTGCAGACACGGCAGATTCCGAAGAAGCTTCAGTTCCTCTATTACAGCCTGAAAGTGGGAGCGGCTGTGGTGATGGCTTTGTTCCTAGTGCTGATGGTGCCGAAGGAAATGCCGGATATGAGCGGCTCTGCGGGAATCACGGTACAGCAGGAGGAGTCTATCGGAAACAAGCTGAATCAGGGCATGCGGACCATGAACCGGATGCTGAACAGCATGAATTTATATTTAAATGTAAATGAAAACAGTCAAACGGAGGATTAGAGATATGACAAAGAAAAAAAGCAGTTTCTGGACATTTATTTTTTCTCTGCTGCCCGGAGCGGCGGAGATGTATATGGGATTTATGAAAATGGGCGTGAGCCTGATGGGCCTGTTTTTCGGCCTGTTTATCGTAGGCGGCTTTTTCGGACAGAGCATCTTCGTGCTGGCAGATATTGTGGTATGGTTTTACGCTTTCTTCCACGCGCACAACTTAAGGGCTATGGATGATGAAGAGTTTTATGCGCTGGAGGATGATTATCTGTTCCACCTGGACGGTTCCGGAAAAGAATTCTGGAATAAGATGACGGTGTCCCGTTACCGGAAGCTGGCCGCGGTAGTGCTGATTCTGATCGGTATTTCGATTCTGTGGAACAATCTGCTGGATCTAATCTGGTATATCCTTCCGGGCTTTATGCATGACTTTGTCTATGTGCTCAGCTACCGAATCCCGCAGACTGTGCTCGGTATCGCAATTATTGTGGCAGGAGTCTGGATGATCCGCGGAAAGAAGCGGGAGCTTCTGGACGAGGACGAAAAGGAGGATGAAGAGGATGGAAGAGAAACGGACGATACGAACGCATAGAGTGGGAACTGTGACCTTTGGTCTGATTCTGATAGTGATGGGCGTGCTGTTTCTGCTTCAGATGATTTTTCCGGTACTGAATTATGAGATGATTTTTCGTCTCTGGCCGTTGATTTTTATCTCTCTGGGAATAGAAGTGCTGGCCAGCAGCCGCAGGGCTGAGGAAAGACTCGTGTATGACGGGGCGGCTATCTTTCTTCTGATACTGCTGGTACTCTTTGCGATGGGAATGGCGGGAATGGATCTTGCCTTCACCCACGCGGAGGAAATGCGTATATTATATTAAGCGGCGGATAACCGGAGGCGGATGTTTCCGGCGGCGCTGCCACGGCGCATATTCCGGAATATGTTTTTATAAGGAAAAAGCCTGTGGTCCGAACTTCGGACCGCAGGCTTTTTGCGCGGACAAAAAAGGTGCCGCCGGCAGGAAGCGCTTTCCGCCGGCGGCACAGTTATCTTTGCGGATTCAGCCGGGCTTTTTCCGGACTGCCACGTCCTGAAATTGAAAATGATCCGGACGGTGGCGGGACTGGGTATACTCAAACTGGATACCGTCAGCGTTGAAGGTCTGGCTGGTAATGACTGCCATGCAGTTATAGTCGTTCATGTCCAGATAGGTTTCGTCTACCTGCGTGACCCGTTCCACGGTCATGGTTCGTTTGCTGGTGGTGATGGTGAAGCCAAGGGTCTGTTCCAGATACTCATAGATTGAATGCTCAGCAATCTCCGGCGTCAGCCCGGGCATCAGCTCCTTCAGAAAATAGTTGTGATCCAGAATCAGCGGCACATCATCCAGATACCGGAGGCGCTGCAGGTAAAACAGCTGGGTTCCCAGGGGAAATCCGGTTCTTCTGGAGATTTTTTCACCCGTCTCCAGCTCGGCAAACTGCAGAATTTTTGTACGGGGTTTCTGATGGTTCCGGAGGGCAGATTCCAGAAAGGATTCGATGCCGCCTACCGTAAAGGAGGTCTGGGTAATAGGCTGAAAAATATTCCGGACGCCTTTGCCCTGCATGGGCTGCACATAGCCGTCTGAGGCCAGCTCAGCCAGGGCGCGGCGCACGGTATTTCTGGAGCAGCCGTATTCCTGTACCAGTGTATGTTCGGAGGGGAGCAGCTCCTGGTAGGAAAAGCATTCTGTCTCAATTTTTTCTTTCAAGTCTCTGTAAATGGTGTCGTATTTTGCTTTCGGCATGTGTCTCTTCCTTCTTTCCTTTTGATAGGCAGCACAGGAATAAACGGCTGCTTTTGTGAGATTCTGTTAACAGAGAGAAAGTTCTCCTGATGATATGATTTATTATACAGGAAATCCACAACATGTTCAAACAAATTTTAAAGAAATTTCAACATGTTTAAACAAATTTAGGGGAAATCTCTTGACATGTTTAAACAAGAGTGTTATTCTGTAGTTGTTCAAACAGGTACCCAAAGCCAGACAGCAGCAGGATGGGGCCGGAGAGGTATGGCGCGAATATAAAAGGAGAGGAAGGAAAGGTCTTATGGGTAAGTACAGAGATGATGTGGAGCAGCTCCTGAAGCTTATCGGCGGCAAGGAGAATATCCAGGCAGTGTCCCACTGCATGACGCGTATGCGTTTCGTTCTCGTCGATCCGAAGAAGGCGGACGAGAAAGCGATTGAGAACATTCCGAGCGTGAAGGGAACCTTTACGCAGGCCGGCCAGTACCAGGTCATTATCGGAAATGATGTAGCTGAATTTTATAATGAGTTTACTGCTTACGCGGGCATTGAGGGCGTCAGCAAGGATGCGGTGAAGGCGGCAGCCAAGACGGGACAGAATCCGCTGCAGCGTATTATGGGAGCTCTTGGTGAGATTTTCGCTCCGCTGATTCCGGCCCTGATCTGCGGTGGTCTGATTCTGGGATTCCGGAATGTCATCGGTGAAATCAATTTCTTTGCGGATGGCACAAAGAGTCTGGCAGATATTTCTCAGTTCTGGGCAGGTATGTATCAGTTCCTCTGGCTGATCGGTGAAGCAGTCTTCCATATGCTTCCGGTAGGCATCGTATGGTCCATCACAAAGAAAATGGGCACAACCCAGATTCTCGGTATTATCCTTGGACTGACGCTGGTATCTCCCCAGCTTCTGAACGGTTTCTCTGTGGCTTCCACACCGGCGGCTGATATTCCGGTCTGGGATTTTGGATTTGCCCAGGTACAGATGATCGGATATCAGGGACAGGTTATTTCCGCCATGCTGGCAGGCTTCGTACTGGTATTTCTGGAGAAGTTCTTCAAGAAACACTGCCCGGAAGTGGTAAGCATGATTGTGGTCCCCTTCTGTTCTCTGGTTCCTGCCGTAGTGATTGCCCATACAATCGTAGGACCTATCGGCTGGAAGATTGGCGACGCGCTGGCTAATGTGGTTTACAATGGTCTGTTCTCCAGCTTTGGCTGGCTGTTTGCGGGAGTCTTCGGCCTTCTGTACGCGCCGCTGGTTATGACCGGACTTCACCATATGACGAACGCCATCGATTCTCAGCTTGTAAATACCTATGAAGGCACGATCCTGTGGCCCATGATCGCGCTCTCCAATATCGCGCAGGGCTCCAGTGTTCTTGCCATGTCCGTACTGCAGAAGAAAAATGAGCGTGCCCAGCAGGTCAACGTTCCGGCATGCATCTCCTGCTATCTGGGTGTTACTGAGCCGGCTCTCTTCGGTGTAAACCTGAAGTATGGCTTTCCGCTGGTATGCGGTATGATTGGTTCCTGCATCGCGGCCATGGTATCCGTAGGCTTCGGTGTGGAGGCTTTCAGTATCGGTGTAGGAGGGCTTCCGGGCATCCTTTCCATCAAGACACCCTATTACCTGCCTTTCCTGGCAGCTATGGCTATTGCGATCGTGGTACCTTTTATTCTGACTCTGATTGTGGGAAGCAGAAAGCTGACGGCGGCAGAGCGCGGAAAGACCGGAAACGCGGCAGCTGACAAGAGCGCACCGGCAGAGCAGGCGGAAGGAAGCGGTGCCCGGAGCGCCCAGGCGGAGGAAGCATCCGCCGGAGAAGAGGCGGAACTGACCGGGGAAATCAAGTCTGTGTTAAGCGGACGCGTGATTCCTATTGAAGAAGTAGATGATAATGTATTTTCTCAGAAAATTATGGGCGACGGCGTAGCGATCGAGCCGGAGGACACGACAGTGAAAGCTCCCGCTGACGCCACGGTGACTGTAGTGATGAAGGAGAGCGGCCATGCCTGCGGACTGACCCTGGCAAACGGACTGGAGCTTCTGATTCATGTGGGAATCGATACGGTGGATATGAATGGAGACGGCTTTAAGCTTTTTGTGGACGAGGGCCAGAAGGTTCACACAGGAGATCCGCTGATTCAGTTTGACCCGGAGAAAATTAAAGCAGCTGGACATCCCCTGACCACCATGCTGATTGTAACTGGAGAGGGAGACGCAAAGAATGTGTCCATGCACTCTGGCATAGAGGCAGAGGCGGCGGAGACGACCGTTATCACTTACGAATAAAAATATGACATGTTGGAGACGGCCGCAGAATCCTGCGGCTGTCCCTGTAAAGGAAGCGGAAGAACTTTTTCGTCCCGGCGGGCGGGACAGACAGAGACAAAAAGAGAGGGAAAAGCATATGGCACAGGATTTTAAGAAAAGCACGGTTTACCAGATTTACCCGAAATCATTCTGCGACAGCAACGGAGACGGACTGGGCGATCTGAGGGGCGTCATCGGAAAGCTGGATTACCTTCAGAAGCTTGGCGTGGATTATATCTGGATGACACCGTTTTTTGTATCTCCCCAGAATGACAATGGCTATGATGTGGAGGATTATTACAATATTGACCCCAGATATGGCACCATGGAAGACCTGGAGGAGCTGATCGCGGAAGCAGACAAGCGGGGCATCCGTCTGATGTTTGACATGGTATTCAACCATGTGTCCAGCCGCCACGAGTGGTTCCGCAAGGCCATGGAGGGAGATCCCTATTATAAGGACTTCTTTTTCTTCCGCAAGGGAAAGGAAAACGGAGAGCCCCCTACCAACTGGGAGAGCAAGTTCGGCGGAAATGCCTGGGAGTATGTGGAGAAGTTTGACGAATACTATCTGCATCTTTTCCATGTGACCCAGCCGGATCTGAACTGGGATAATGAAAACGTGAGAAAAGAGCTTCAGAAGGTCATCCGTTTCTGGATGGCAAAGGGCGTAAAGGGATTCCGATTTGATGTGGTGAACCTGATCAGCAAGAGCTGCTTTGAGGATGATGAGACCGGAGACGGCCGGAAGTATTACACAGATGGCCCGAATGTACACAAATACCTCCACGAACTGAACCGTGCCACCTTCGGCACCGACGCGGAGATTATTACCGTGGGTGAGATGTCCAGCACCTCCATTGAGAACTGCTATTCCTACGCAGGCGCCGATACCCAGGAGCTGTCCATGGTATTCAGCTTCCATCATCTGAAAGTGGATTTCATGGGGAATGAGAAATGGGTTCTGGTCCCGGTGGATTTCGGAAAGCTGAAGGATATCCTGTTCACCTGGCAGACAAAGATGGAAGAACATAACGCCTGGAATGCTGTCTTCTGGTGCAACCACGATCAGCCCCGGCCGGTTTCCCGTTTTGGAAACGAGGGGCCGCTTTGGAAGGAATCGGCCAAGATGCTGGGAACCGTGATCCACTGCATGCGCGGCACGCCCTACATTTATCAGGGCGAGGAAATCGGCATGACCAATACGGATTTCACGGATATCAGCCAGTTCCGTGATGTGGAAAGCCTGAATTATTATCAGATTCTTCAGGATAAGGGGCTGGCGGCCCGGGACGCGTTGCGCATCGTTCAGATTCATTCCCGTGACAATGGCCGTACCCCCATGCAGTGGGATGACAGTAAGCATGCAGGCTTTACAGACGCGGCTGCGGCTCAGGAGCCCTGGATTGGCGTCAACTCCAATCATGACCGCATCAACGCGGCTTCCCAGGTGGAGGACGAGGACTCCATTTTCAGCCATTACCGGAAGCTGGTTCAGATGAGAAAGGAGCTGGATGTAATTGCCTATGGATCCTTCGAGCCGCTGGCTGAAAAGCATCCGTCTGTGCTGGCTTATAAGCGGACTTACGAGGGCCAGGAGCTGATTGTGGTAAATAACTTTTACGGAAAAGACTGCACCTGGAAATCCGGCCTTTCTATGGAAGGATACCGCTGCATTCTGACGAACTACGCGGATGAGAATCCGGCTTCAAAGGATGGAGTGTGGAGTCTACGTCCCTATGAGTCCATGGTATGGTATAAGGAAACAAAGTAAAGAAGCCAAAAGAATATAAAGCAGGTGTGCCTTGAAAGTACAGCTGCGTGAAACATCCATCAGGTATGTAGCTGCAAGTCAGTCATTGTGCCTCAGACAGCATGTTCCTGGAAGACGCTGTGGATCAGGCAATCGACACCTGCATAGAACAGGGGATATTGACAGATGTTCTGAGCAAAAGTAAGATAGAGGTGCGCAATATGCTGTTGACAGAGTATGACGAGAAAGCGGAAACTGCTGGAATCAGATCGTATGGAGGATTTGAGGAAGGCCTTGAAGGACCGAGAATATCAGAAAAAATTATTGAAAGAATTAAATATCCCGTAAGGAACTGATGAAATAGGAAATATCTGTGAAAAACAGCGCCGGTATACAGAGAATGGTTTTCAGCCATATATCTGCCGGACGCTGTTTTTCTGTATAGAAGTCCTATGACAGCCGGCTTTCGATTCACTTTTCAAATTTTCATGTATCCAAACCCTTTCTTTTGCAGTCTAATAAGCAGAATGTACATTCCATTGATACGAAGGAGGTTCAGAATGGAACGGGACAAGACAGAGAAGCTTATACTCCGGGCCAGGCATGGTGACGCGGAAGCGTTTGTAGAGCTGATGGAACGGTATAAACAATCCATGTATAAGACCGCAAAGGCCTGGCTTATACGGGAGGAAGATGTGGCGGATGCCATATCAGAAACGATACTGGACTGCTTTGAGCATCTGGATACCTTAAAGGAACCGCGGTATTTCGGCACCTGGCTGGTACGGATACTAATCAATAACTGCAGCAGTATCAGAAAGCAGAACCGGAAATGCGGTCCGGCGGCTGAGCCCGGGCTGCTGGATGGAGCTGGAAGCTTTGGAATGGCAGGCGCTGTTTCGGAAGATAACCGGGCATTTCTGGAATATCTGGAACCTTTAAATGAGGAAGACCGGAAACTGATGATTCTGTTTTATGTATGGGGATTCCGCACCAGGGAAATCGCGGAGCTGCTTCATTTAAGAGAGACTACAGTGAAAGCCAGACTCCAGCGGGGCAGGGAGAAAATAAAGAAAAGTTTTTTCCCGCTGGTGGTATAGAAAGGAGGAAGACGGATGCGTAAGGAGAAAAACGGTGTTCTGAGCCGGGAGCTGGTGATTCCGGAGGAGACGCAGAAGAAGATAGAAGCAGCCTACGATATTGTACGGGCCAAAAGCAGTGAAGCACGAGGAGAAAGCGCAGGAGGCCACAGGCACATATGGAAGCCTTCCGCGGCAGTCGTACTGGCGGCCGCCATGATTCTGGTCTGCGGCCTGGGCGTCGCGGCGGCAGTGGGCCATTTTACAAAACAGGTGGAAGAATCCGATGGAACAGCCAGCTATACCTTTGAGATCAATTATGAGCTGAAACCGGTGGAGGTGACGGCAGTCCCGGAATATCTGCCGGAGGATATGACGCTGGCAGATGGAGACAAATACGGCTCTGGAAAAGACGATGGACGGGATATTTCTATCTGGGCCATGAATATGGCAGATGTAGATTATTATATGCAGAGGATGGATTTCACCGGGGTGGAGAAGGTAGAGAAAACCACGATTCAGGGTATGGAAGCCCATCTGATTACCTATCGGGACGCTGAAAAATACAGAAAGCCCAAGGATATTTACATGTTCAATCCTGAAGACGGCTATGTGCTCTGGGTGTGGGGGGACTATGCGGTCTCTATGGAGGAGCTTGAGAAGGTAGCCGGGAGCCTGACAATCACGGTGACAGAAAATCCGGATCTGGCATATATGACAGAAGAGGAAAAAGAGGAGGAGGCGCAGCTTGAGAAAGAAGCCCAGGAAGCCTGGGAGGCTGCGGTAAACCGCGGTGTGGCCCCGGAAGATATCACAGCTGTGGGAGAGACTCTGGAGGGGGCAGATTTTATAGGCGCTTCCTATACAATAGAAGAGGCGGCCATTTACGACAGTCTCTATGATGTGCCCGGGTATACACCGGATGGAGTCTGTGACAGGGAGAAAGCGGCGCCCTGGCTGAATGAGGATGGCACCCATAAACCCTATCTGCGTTCCACACTGGATGAAAACGGGCAGATCGTGGAGGAAAAGGAGACGGGAGTGAAATTCCTGGCTGTAACGGCGACGGTACGCCAGGAGAAGGCTTACGACGCGGAATGGGATAACGGTACGCCCTTTGACGCGGTGCTGGTACGCCTGGAGAAAAATGAAGACGGCCGGCTGGTGCAGGCTCCGGATCGTTATGCCGCGGTACCCAGTGAAGACTATGAACTTCAGATGGGTGGCAGCTGCTTCTATCTGAACCAGGCAGCAGACACCATGGATGGCGCCCGGTATTTCTGGCGCCATATGGAGGCAGGAGACAGCCAGACCTACACCATGGTATTCGCAGTGGATGAGGATCTGGCAGAAAACCGGGAAGAGCTTCAGAACCTGGTACTGTGGTTCAATGGAACCGGAAATGACCCGGAAAATCCAAGATACAGTGCGCTGTGGTAAAAATAAGGGGATGAAAAAAATTCCTGCCGGAATTTAATGTAAAACAGATGATTCCGGCAGGGAGCTTTCTGTTGCAGGATAGTCGAAATACCAGTACAATACAAGTAGTAATAAAGCGAGGGGGTATGGGTGTGATAACCTTTGAAAAAGTACTGGAGATATTTCGCGATTATTTACAGGAAGATCCCTGCACAGACGTGGTTTATACAAAATGGGGATATGTAAGACTATTTTGTGAGCCTCCCCATATGAACGCAATGGAGGCAGTACTCTGCCAGACGCCAGTGGAACTTTTTAGAGAACTGCTTGAGATTTATCTTGTGGACCAGGAATATCAAATCGTTAAGAGGCAGGGAGCTCTGGACCAGGAAAACAGGAAAAAATTGGAAAGAGTGCGAAAAGAATTTCTGGATAAAATGAAAAAAACAGAAAATACGGAAATATGATAATGCTTAAAACTATCAGGTGGAAAAGGCGTCTGCGCTTTTCCACCTGAACTATTTTTTCAGAGCAAAAGCTTCTAACAGTTTCAGTACCATTTCTTTGACGATTCGGTATTCTTCCGGAGAAAGCTGTTCCAGAGAAACCGTCAGATCCGATACATCGTTTTTTTCGGTACGCCCAAACAGAATCTGATCACTGGGAATTGATAAAACGGAGCAGATTCTCTTGAGGGTAGTAATAGAAATCCCGACAGTTCCCCGTTCCAGTGCAGAGACACTCTTGGGTCCCAGCCCTATCAGTTCAGAAAAACGTTCCTGAGTCAATCCGGCTTTCTCACGGGCTTCCTTGATTCTCTGCCCGATCTCAACATTAATTTCTTTTCTCTCCTGCAATGTAACACCACCTTTTGCCATTAGTTTAAGTAATGTTGATGACATCTGGAACGCATTATCAGTAGTTAAATAAATCATATTATTAATGCGAAAAGTACACAACTTAATATTTTATAAATTTAGGTTTGTAATCCCCTTTTTGAAGGATAAGTTGACTTTATAGCATTAATAAGTGTATAATAAATCGTATCATTAATACGAGTTCGGCTTTGGAATAGAAAGCTGGAAGGAAGTTAAACAGAAGAGGGGGAATTTTAGATGGAATCAAGTGCTTATAACAAATATTTAGCAGCTGTTAAAGCTGCCAATGACTGTGAAGAACGCAGAGCAAAAGAACTGTTAAGACAGATTCAGGCGGATATGGTTGCAAAATATGGTTTGGGAGACAGAGATGTGGAGTATTTAATCCGGCAGTTCCGCTACCATATCTGAATTTTATAATAATAGCCGGAAGGGGGAATCAGGTGATGAATTTGTTATTAGCATTACTAATAGTTGTAGTGGTGGCTGCGATACCGGGTATCGCTATTGGAACCGCAATCCGCCGGGCGTTGGATAAGGGAAAGCCTTCACCGCCCAGACGAATTGACAGATCCTGTCCTTACTGCGATGGCACTGCATTTCGCTTTGTCGATGCCGGAGAGCCTTCTCCTCATCATTTTGTCTGCCCTGAATGCCGCCGTGAGTTTGGCGATATTGCGCAGATGACGCCGGCTGAAGCGGCCAGCGTGAAGCGGATTGATAAAGACTGCGCGCGTGCAGACGCGCTGCCGAACCTGCAGCAGATTAAGCAGGCGGTTCTGGAGTGTACGAGAAGCGGCCGGTCCGGCACGTTTGTTACATTTACAGAGGATGGGAAAATTGTGTATGACACGCAGATAATTGGGACCTTTCATGGAGTGAAGACTCAGGCGGGGCGTCTCCATCTTGCATGGCTTTGCGGCCAATATTGCAAGGATTATTATTCCTACGGCAGCTTCAACTGCTGGCTGATGGACAATGGCCTTGCGTGGGAGCGTTCATAAAAATGGAATTCAGGCGATATTTATATCGTGGAAAGGAAAATGTAACCGCCCAGAGTATCCTGCTGGCGATCGAGTATAACATAAACAAACTTCATCATAAGATTCAGGCAGGAAGAACAGGAAGGCATTTATATCCACTTAAACAGACCGCCTGATTTTAACAGGCCAAAAATGAATCCTGAAAGTGAATCTCTTTCCAGAAAAGGTTCATTAAAGTTCGTCTATTTGTAGAAACAGAATAAAAGAAGCAATATTTTGGATTAAAAATGGGAAAAAGATGCTGCCGCATCTATGATTTTCTATTCATTGATGCGACAGCCCCATTTTTGCTTCTTTCTGATTTATAAAGATTTATAAAGGACTTCCGGCTTTGTTTACAAAGGACTGGCAGTCGGTACACTCTGCTTTCGTCGGATTCATCTCGTGGGTTCCCACCTGAATTTTGCTGAGCGTGCAGTAATTCTCCTTCTGGGCATGATAAGCACAGTTGCTTACAGTACAGGCAATACATTCATTTTTGTTTGTCATCATGATAATTTTCCTCCTTATTCCGCAGAATGAATGCGGCAGATTTAAGATACAGGCTTAGTATGTCATTCTGCCGGATTTTTATAAGTGGGAAAATTTTTCTGTTATAATTTTTCAGACCCAGAGGAAATGAATACAGGAAATCTGCCGGCGCCGGACAGACAGGCAGACATAAAAAAGGAGCAGCCGCGCTGAATGTTTCAGCAGATGCTGCCCGTCTATGTAAACAGGAGGGCTTCCTGTTATTTTTAGTCGAAGCTGGTCGGCACCAAAGCAGCACCGGCAGCCCCTTTTGTTTTATCTGATGGTATTATCATACAGTGTGGTTGTGACTAATATGTGTCTGGACTCTTAATAAAAAATTGAGGAAGTCTAAAATATTTCTAAACTGCAGATACCTAATTATGGAGCCTGCGGATGATTCGGCAGATAATCTCATTTTCTGACACAAGATCTTCCGGAATGATTCTGTCATGTATGATTTTCCTATCACCGTAAATGTCATTCAGAAAGAGATTCAGCGCATCAACTCTCTGAATCAGCCCTTTCTCCAGACGCAGGAAATCCTCGTGGGAAAATCACCCGTGGAATCGCGTCAAACGGGAAAAGCTGTTCATGAAATTCGTCATTTTTGTAGATTCCAAATTTGACGCCGAACCGCGCCATCAGCCGGTTGATACCATCCGCATGTTCCGCAAGTTCTTTCATAACAGATTCCCTCCTTAAAATACCTGAAAAGGGCGCTCAGAACTATAGTTCTGAGCGCCCTTGCTTTGCTTTCAAGAATATTTTCTTTTACAATAGTTTACTATATCCTTTGAAAGATTGCCAGCGGTTAATTTCAGACAGAAATTCTGCTGCGGACAATGCATCTGCCGCTTCAAAGGGACAAAGAGAATAGGAAGGGGACCTGCAGATAAGCTCTCTGTATCAGAGCTGATGGGTCAGTATCATCCGCTTCACATCAGGGATGGCTGTCAGCACCGGATAAAGAATCAGGGAGATAACCAGCCCGCTGGCACCCTGAACCAGATTGGCGGGAACGCTGGCCAGCGCGCCTGCTGTTCCATAGAGGATGGATTCGCACAGAAAATATCCGCCGGCTACCAGAATCATGTCCACAATACCGCCTGCGGCCACGGCGGGATAACGGAATTTTGCTTCCCTTCCGGCCTTCTGGTAAATCAGTCCGGACAGCAGGGCAATCAGTCCTTTGATAACAAAGGTGATTGGAACATATATAAAATAGCCGCCCAGCAGATCAGCCAGCGCGGAACCGATTCCCGCGGCCAGAAAGCCGTAAGAGGGTCCGAGGATTACACCGGACAGGATCACAAGGGCATCACCGGGATGGATATATCCGCTGGTTCCGGGGGTGGGAATCCGTATGGCCATGGTGGCGGCAAAGGTCAGAGCCGCGAACAGAGCAGTTATTACATGTTTTTTCAGATTGTCCTTCATAATATCAGCCTCCTCGTGTATTTCGGACTGCGCCTGCCCGGCAGGAAAACAGTCCGGATGGTGGTTATACTGTACACCTAAATTGGCATGAAAAAAATAGTCAGTTTTGAAAAAAATGACCAAGCCAGTTTGAAAACCGAAGGTGGAGGGACGCGGGGAAGCTGTTATCTGAAAAACAAAAAAGCCCTTGAAAATCAAGGACTTTTGGAAAAGCTGGAAAAGAGACTTGAACTCTCGACCCCTTCATTACGAGTGAAGTGCTCTACCGACTGAGCTATTCCAGCTTGCTTTTGTCAGCATCTGATATTATACTGGATAAAAATGAATTTGTAAAGAGGTAAATCTTATGAATCGGAAATTTTTTGGGACTTTTTTGAAGAGAAATCATAGAAATTCCGAGGCTCTCCATTCCTGTTCTCCGCAGCTGTTTTTGTGCTTGCTTACAATCTGCGTGAGTGTCTGTCTGCTCTCCGGCTGTCAGGCGGAAGACAGGGGACAGCTGTCGGATTCCGCCCTGAGAGCGCAGCTTGCGGAAATCGCGGAAGAAGAAACAGCAGCTTCGCGGGAGAAGGAAAAGATTCCGGAAGAAGAGGCAGCGGAAGAGAAGGAGGAGGTTCCGGAAGAAGAGGGACAGGCTGCGGCGGAGGAGATTCCGGCAGAAGAGCAGGAGGCAGCGGAAGAGTCCCCGGCAGAGGAACCGGCACCGGAAAATGGATATCTGATTGCCATTGATCCGGGTCATCAGGCCCACGGGAATTCGGAGCAGGAGCCGGTGGGACCGGGGGCTACTGAGACAAAAGCAAAGGTGGCAGGAGGAACCTCCGGAGCGGCCAGCGGGCTGAAAGAATATGAGCTGACCCTGCAGGTATCCCTGAAGCTGAAGGAGGAGCTGCAGAACCGCGGCTATGAGGTTCTGATGATTCGGGAGACCAATGATGTGGACATCAGCAACGCAGAGCGGGCCCAGATGGCAAATGAGGCGGGTGCGGACGCTTTTCTGCGGATCCACGCGGACGGCTCCGAGGACAGCTCGGCAAACGGAATCATGACTATCTGTCCCACGCCGGACAACCCCTATACACCCGGAATTTACGAGAGCAGCCGGGCACTTTCCGATGCTGTGCTGAATGCCATGGTACAGGCCACAGGAGCCCGGAAGAGAAGCGTCTGGGAGACGGATACCATGAGCGGCATCAACTGGTGCCAGATTCCGGTGACTATTGTGGAGATGGGGTTTATGACAAATCCGGACGAGGATCTGCGGATGGCATCTGAGGACTACCAGTGGCAGCTGGCCAGGGGAATGGCCGACGGGCTGGATACCTACTTTGGGATCAGCAGGTAACAAAAAACTGACAGTAAAAAGCTCTGAGCGGACGAAAGCCGCGCCGGCGCCTGCAGGAAAAAGGACTGCAGACGCCGGCGCGGCTGTTTCTCTTTTGCGGCGGGGCGGGGATAGCCGCCTACTGTACCGCAATCTGGCACATTTTCATGGCTTCCAGAGCGTTTTCGTGGCTTGCCGGTGTCACGCCCGCGCAGAGAGAGGCGGTGACGCTGACAGGAAGCTCCGGGAAGAAAGCCTTCAGCAGCAGAGCGTTTGAAATGACGCAGATGTCCGTGCAGACTCCGATAAGCTCCACGGAATCCAGTCCTTCAGGATAATGCTCCGCAAGATAAGCGGGAAGCTCCTTGCAGCCAAAGGTCAGCTTATCAAGGACAGGGGCATTCTTTTCTGCCCGGAGCTTTTCAAGCTCCGGCGCAAGCTCCCAGCCGGTGGAGCCTTTGATGCAGTGGGAAACAGGCAGGTTCTTTCCTTCCTGGGTCTCCAGGTAGTTTTCAAAATGGGTATCCCGGGTAAAGATGATGTCTCCGTCAAAATCCTTCACCTTCTGGATGACGGCGGGAAGGATCTCTTCAGCTTCCTTTGTGCCGAGAGCTCCGTCGATAAAGTCATTCTGCATATCAATCACAAGAAGCAGTTTTTTCATGGCAGGTATCCTCCTTTGCTGGTTCAAGGTAATGTCGCGGCTGTTTCAGGCAATACTGTTTCGGCAGGCAGCGTCATTTCAGATCGAGCTCCACCGGGCAGTGGTCGGATCCGAAGATTTCCGTGTGGATCTTCGCGTCCTCCAGCCGGTCCTTCAGGCGCTCTGAGACGATGAAATAGTCGATGCGCCAGCCGGCGTTCTTCTCTCTTGCCTTAAAGCGGTAGGACCACCAGGAATAGATGCCTTCGGTGTCAGGGTAAAAGTAACGGAAGGTATCGATAAAACCGGATTCCAGCACATGTGTCATTTTTGCCCGTTCTTCATCGGTGAAGCCGGCGTTTTTCCGGTTTGTTTTCGGATTTTTCAGGTCGATTTCCTGATGGGCCACATTCAGGTCGCCGCACCAGATGACAGGCTTGGACGCGTCCAGCTTCTGTATATAGGCCAGGAAATCATCCTCCCATTTCATTCGGTAATCCAGGCGCTTCAGCCCGTCCTGGGAATTTGGGGTGTACACAGTGATAAAGTAAAAATCCGGATACTCCAGAGTGATGACACGGCCTTCATGGTCATGCTCCTCAATACCGATTCCGAAGGATACAGACAGAGGCTCCTGCTTTGTGAAAACAGCCGTTCCGCTGTAGCCTTTTTTCTCCGCGTAATTCCAGTACTGGTGGTAGCCGGGCAGGTCAAGAGCGATCTGGCCCTCCTGCAGCTTGGTCTCCTGCAGGCAGAAAATGTCCGCGTCCAGGCTTTCAAATGCTTCCATAAAGTTTTTGCCCATGCAGGCCCGCAGTCCGTTTACATTCCAGGAAATAAATTTCATGTTATCCTCCCTGCCGCTTCCTCCCTGCTGCCTGTCCGGCTCCCCAAAAGGGCGGAATAAAAGGCTTTCAGCGGGAATCGCGGCTTGATCTTTGCTTGCATTTTACATATAATAAGTGTATTATAATAAGTCCTGAGAGGAAAGTAAAGGCTTTGTAAGAGGAGAAAAGAATTATGGAGAAAATACTGGATCAGATTACCGAGGCGGTATCCCGGGCCTTTGAGGAGGCCGGATATGAGGCAGAATACGGAAAGGTGACTCTTTCCAACCGTCCGGATCTGTGTGAATATCAGTGCAATGGAGCGATGGCGGCGGCGAAAAAGTATCACTGCGCGCCTATTCAGATTGCGTCCAAAGCAGCGGAAAAGCTGCAGGCGGAGGATATGTTTTCAGAGGCAGCCGCTGTGAATCCCGGTTTCCTGAATCTGAAGCTCTCTCCGGAGTTTGTGAAAGCATATCTGCAGGGCATGCAGGAGGATGAGCGTCTGGGCTGTGAGAAGGCAGAGAATCCCAGGACGATTATCATTGATTACGGCGGACCCAATGTGGCGAAGCCCCTTCATGTGGGCCACCTGCGTTCGGCGATTATCGGAGAAAGCGTTAAGCGCCTGGGACGCTTTGCGGGCCACAAGGTCATCGGCGATATTCATCTGGGCGACTGGGGCCTGCAGATGGGACTGATTATCACGGAGCTGCGGCACCGTCATCCGGAGCTTCCGTATTTTGACGACAATTACACAGGGGAGTACCCGGAGGAGGCTCCCTTTACCATTTCCGAGCTGGAGGAGATTTATCCCACGGCCAGCGCCCGTTCCAAGGAGGATGAGGCCTATAAGGAAGAGGCCATGCATGCCACCTATCTGGTACAGCATGGACACAGAGGATACCAGGCCATTCTGCGGCATATTTTGAATGTGTCAGTGGCCGATCTGAAACGCAATTATGCAAACCTGAACGTGGAGTTCGATCTCTGGAAGGGAGAGTCCGATGCCCAGCCCTATATCCCGGAGATGGTGGAGCGGCTGAAAAAGGAAGGCTATGCCTATGAAAGTGAAGGCGCTCTCGTAGTGGATGTAAAAGAAGATACAGACACCAAGGAAGTTCCTCCCTGCATGATTCTGAAGTCCGACGGCGCGTCTCTGTATACGACGACCGATCTGGCGACTCTGGTGGAACGCCGGAAGCTCTTTGATCCCGACGAGGTGATCTATGTGGTGGACAAGCGCCAGGAGATGCATTTTATCCAGGTGTTCCGCTGCGCGAAAAAGACCGGCATCGTGAAGCCGGAGACAGAGCTCAGATTTCTGGGCTTCGGCACCATGAACGGCAAGGACGGCAAGCCCTTCAAGACCCGTGAGGGCGGCGTGATGCGTCTGGAGTATCTGATTTCCGATATCGATGAAAAGATGTATGAGAAGATTGCGGAAAATCCGGACATTTCCCCGGAGGAGGCAAAAGAAACCGCGAAGATCGTGGGCCTTTCCGCTATCAAGTACGGCGATCTGTCAAACCAGGCATCCAAGGATTATGTGTTTGACATTGACCGGTTTACATCCTTTGAGGGAAATACAGGTCCTTACATTCTGTATACCATCGTCCGGATCAAGTCGATTCTGAACAAATACCAGGCTCAGGGAGGAGATCTGGAAAAGGGAAAGATTCCCGCGGCGGAGAATGAAAATCAGAAAGCGCTGGAGCTGATGCTGGCCCGGTTTAACGGCGTGCTGGAAAATGCCTTTGAGGAGCTGGCGCCCCATAAGGTATGCGCTTATATTTATGAGCTGGCAAACAGCTTCAACAAATTTTATCATGAGACGAAGATTCTCGGTGAAGAGGATGAGGGAAAGAGAGCGGATCTCATCGCGCTCCTTCGGCTGACGAAGCGTGTGCTGGAGATTTGCATTGATATGCTGGGATTTGAGGCACCTTCCCGTATGTAGGCGGCTGTCCCTGTCTGCTTGTCCGTCCCTTCCCGCACAGGCGTATGCCCGGATCGGACCGCGGGTCCGTCCCGGTCACACACCTGTGCGGGAAGAGGCCGTACAAGGCAGACAGGGAAAGCCTTTGTATTGTCAGGGGCGGAAAGCAGTGCTCTGTTTATGCTCTGCTTTTCTGGGCCTGGATGAATTTCCGGGCGGGCCGGTAATACATTACGGCGAAGAAGAGAGCCAGCGCAGTGGCTGCCAGGCTGACCGGATAGACGGTCATGATAGTCCAGAAGGTCGGGCTCTTAGGAAAGACGAACTGAATCCATGCGAGCCGGATGCCGCATACGCAGATGGTGGTGAGGACAGCGGGCGGAAGCGAGATGCCGAAGCCCCGGAGATAACCGGCCATGACCTCATAGAGCAGGCTGAACGCGTGGGCGGATACCACCATCATCAGACGGATATAGCCCGTCTCGATAACCTCCGGATTGCTGTCGAAAATGGAGAGCAGGGGTTTTCCCCAGAAAAGGATTGCCGCGATTGCCGCGCCCAGGATACAGATGCCCTCCCCGAGACAGAGCGCCAGGGTCTTTTTGCACCGCTGGGGCTGGCCGGCCCCGAAATTCTGGCCGACAAAGGTAGTGCAGGCCTGGCTGAAGGAATTGAGAATGTCATAGGTGAAGACTTCAATATTGTAGGCCGCGCTGGACGCTGCCATGACGATGGTTCCCAGGCTGTTGATGGCAGACTGGATCACGATATTGGCCACGGAGAATACCGCGGTCTGGATTCCCGCGGGCAGGCCGATCTGAAGAATCCGGCGCAGGCTTGCAGGATCGATCCGGAGACTGCGGGGTTCCACATGGATTTCCAGCGTCGAGGACCGGAGTCTGCGGTACAGAATCAGTGAGCTGACCGCGTTTGAGATTACGGTGGCGGTGGCTACTCCATTGACGGTCATATGCAGCACGATGACGAAGAACAGATTCAGAAAGACGTTCAGAATTCCCGATGCTGCCAGAGCAAGCAGAGGGATCTTCGTTTCGCCTACACTGCGGAAAATGGCGGCTTCAAAGTTGTAGAGCAGGATGACAGGCATGCCAAGCAGATAAATACGCAGATAGAGAAGGGCCAGCGGGAAGACTTCCTCCGGGACATGGAGCGTGCCAAGCAGCGGAGCGGCGATCAGTTCACCAAGGATCGTGACGGCGATGCCGCCAAGTAAAGCTGCCACAACGGAGGTATGGACGGCCTTGTGCACGGAAGCCTTGTCTCCGTGGCCGATGGCATGGGCGATGACCACATTGCTGCCCAGGGCGATCCCGATGAACAGATTTACGATCAGGCTGATAATGGAACTGTTTGAGCCTACAGCCGCCACCGCAAGGGTGCTTTCCGAGCCGGTGAAATTTCCGACGACTGCCACGTCTGAGGCATTAAACAGCTGTTCCAGAATCGCGGTAGCCGCCACAGGCAGGGCAAACTGCGGGATTTTATTCCAGATGGGACCATGAAGCATATCCAGCTGATGCTGGCTGGTTTTTGTGTTCAATTATAACTCCCCTTTTCCTTAGTGTTTTTCCAGTATTCAGTATAAAACTG
>CALWAZ010000153.1 GCA_944375725.1 uncultured Merdimonas sp.
GCCTGGCGGTTTCTGTTATCCCAGTGTCCGGCTTCTCGTGGACAGCTGTATGGATCAGGCGGACCGCTTTTTGGTCCGTCCGGAGACATACAGCTGTCCATGAGACGTCCGAACACAGGATACAGAAACCGCCATGTGTGTTTTAGGGCGGAAGCCGAAGCGGCTCATGGAAGAACAGTTCCGTTCTCTACAATTTGGATATATAGTCAAAAAGCTGCTTTTTATGTCTAATTTCTTCACAAAAAAGCAGCATTTCCTCGCAAAAACGCTCTTGTGGGCCATCTATTTTCCATATAGAGAAAAATTTATCTGAAATGTCCAAGTATCTCGGAAAATCTGGGTAAAATAAGTCATAAAATTTCCCATATGTCCAATCTGCACATTTTTCCCGCCTGGAAGGCTGCTTCCAGGCCTTTTTATGCAGATAATTGGACATGAAGAATGAAAAAAACTGTATATATCCAAAGCGGGCGGGCAGCCTAAGATAGAGATCCAAAACGACATTGACTGTATAATGAAAAAATCCAGCATATATTCTGTCCTTCCGGGAAATACTAGCTGCTATAAGGTGAATCTCAGCGAAGCTGAGAGAGAAGATCCCCTGGGGCAAGGTGAATCCCAGCGAAGCTGAGAGAGAAGATCCCCTGGGGTAAGGAGGAATCGGGATGAATCATACCAAGTATCGTATATGGCTGATTTCCATTGTGCTGGCGGCGGCTGTATTCGGGATGATCTGGTATTTTTCCGGGAAAGAGGAGGAAAAAACCATTACAGACGGGACGCTTGTCTATTATGAGGACTGTGGGATGACGACAGTCCGGGAGGCCCGGGCAGAAGCGGAGGAGAATGGATGCCTCGATGAGGAAGTTTTATGAGCGGCACACTGTATCTGAAGCTGGAAAAGAATATCCGGACCTATAACAGGACGCTGACGCTGGGAGAGGCTGCCCAGATGCAGTGCTCCGACTCGGGTGTGGTCAACAGGCTGAAGACGGAAAAGCTTTATACCTTTGAGCGGATCAAGCCGGGGAAGCATACCTGCGCGGCCCGGGCGGTGCTTTCAGTCATGGACGTGGTGGAAAAGATACAGGCGGTTTATCCCAGCCTGGAGATTCAGAACCTGGGCGAAGAGGACTTTGTGGTGGAGTATTCCACAAAACCGAAGGAAAGCGGCTTTCTCATCTTTGCAAAGGCTGCGCTGGTCTGCCTGATCTGCTTTTTCGGGTCTGCCTTTTCCATCATGGCTTTTAATAATGATGTATCTACAGTCAGATTGTTTGAGGAGTTCTATATGCTGCTGACAGGCCGGGAGTCGGATGGCTTTACGATTCTGGAACTTACTTACTCCCTGGGATTGTCCGCGGGTATTATAGCGTTTTTCAATCATATCGGAGGCAGGCGGCTGAGCAAGGAGCCCACGCCGATTGAGGTGGAAATGCGCCTGTATGAGGATGATGTCAATACGACGCTGATCAAGACGGCGGACCGGAACGGCATGCACAGACAGGAAAACCGGAAAGAGGGCTGAAGAAATGTGGTGGAAGGAACTTCTGATGGCAGTGGTGGGCCTGTGCAGCGGCCTGGCTGTAGCGGGCGGCCTGTTTGCCCTGATTATCGCTCTGGGGCTGGTGGCGGAATTTGCGGATCAGACCCATACGGCAAGGCAGATTCTCTGGTATGAGGACGCGGTGGCGGCTGGAGGAATCATCGGAAATCTGATCAGCATCTATCAGTTCCCCCTGCCGTTTGGTGATGTGGGAGCCGGCATTTTCGGAATCTTTGCAGGGATCTTTGTGGGAGCCTGGGCCATGGCGCTGACGGAAATCATCAATATCATTCCGATTTTCGCCAGGCGGGTGAATTTCCGCCGGGGCCTGGAGCTGGTGATTATCAGCATGGCTCTGGGACGGACCGCTGGTTCGCTGATTTACTATTATTTCCGTTTTTGAACAGGCAGGAAAAGCCTGGGCAGGCAGGACAGGAGGAGCAGACGAAAACAATGAATGAATTTATGGAACACGGACAAGAAGAACAGGTGCAGCTCAGCTCAGAGGGAGAACAGAAGTATAATGCGTATGTAAAGCAGGTGACGCCTGTCCACAGCCTGGGAACCCAGATGCTGAAAGCCTTTGTGACGGGCGGACTGATCTGCTGTATCGGCCAGGCAGTCTTGAATTTTGCCGGGCGTATGGGGCTGGATAAGGATATGGCAGGAGCCTGGTGCTCTGTCCTTCTGGTCCTGCTGAGCGTGGTTCTTACCGGATTCAATATTTTCCCGGGAATCGCGAAATGGGGCGGCGCGGGAGCGCTGGTGCCTATCACAGGCTTTGCCAACAGCGTGGCGGCGCCGGCCATCGAGTATCAGAAGGAAGGACAGGTCTTCGGAATCGGCTGCAAAATCTTTACCATAGCAGGGCCGGTGATTCTGTACGGCATCTTCACCAGCTGGCTTCTGGGGCTGGCATACTGGGTGCTGAAGCTGGCGGGAGTGGCGTGAAGCGGCAGAAGAATCTGCGGCAGAGGCGTAAAAATGGCGAAAAACAGCGGTTATAGGAGGAATCAGCTGAAAAAATATTTGCATTTTCCTCTATACTGCATTAAACTTATATCATGGTGACGTGGAGGAGAGCATCGACAGTTTGCCGATGCTCTTTTTTCGTAAGAAAAAACATCCGGCCGGCCGGGCTTCAGGCAGGCCGGAGGAGAGAGAGGGAACGCTTATGATGGAAACGATAGGAAATTTCATAACTGCGGTAGATGACGCGGTCTGGGGCTGGTGGCTGATCATCCTGCTTCTGGGCACCCATGTGTTTATGACGTTTAAGACGGGCTTTATTCAGTGGAAATCTATCACGAAAGGAATCAAGCTTTCTGTGACCAAAGATCCGGACGCCGAGGGAGAGGTGTCGAATTTCGGCGCTCTGACCACGGCTCTGGCAGCCACGATCGGTACAGGAAATATTGTGGGCGTGGGCACGGCAGTGGCGCTGGGCGGCCCGGGAGCGGTGCTCTGGTGCTGGCTTTCCGGTGTCTTCGGCATTGCCACCAAATACGCCGAGTCTCTGATTGCCGTAAAATATCGTGTGAAGAAAAAGGACGGCCGTATGCAGGGCGGCGCTATGTACGCGCTTTCCAGAGGGCTGAAATGGAAAAAATTCGGCGCTGTTCTGGGAATGCTCTTTGCGGTATTCGCGGGAGTCGCTTCCTTTGGAATCGGCTGCGCTACCCAGGTGAACGCCATTGCCAATATTGTGGAAGAAAATGTGGGAATCCAGGGCTGGGTCGTAGGCCTGGCAGTAGCTGTCCTGACCGGCGTGGTAATCTTCGGCGGCATCAAATCCATCGCAAATGTCTGTGAAAAGCTGGTTCCCTTTATGGCCGTTTTCTACGTGGTGGGATGTCTTATTATTCTGGGAATTAATTACGACTTTATCATTCCTGCCATCAAAACGATCATAAGACTCGCCTTCCAGCCGGGCGCGGCAGCAGGCGGACTGGTGGGAACCGGAATCATGACAGCCATGCGTTACGGAACCGCCAGGGGCCTGTTCTCCAACGAATCCGGTATGGGTTCCGCTCCGATTGCGGCCGCGGCTGCCCAGACCAGAAATCCGGTGCGCCAGGCGCTGGTATCCTCCACAGGAACCTTCTGGGATACGGTGGTGGTCTGCCTGATGACAGGCCTTGTGCTGGTGACGACGATAATGAAAAATCCCGCCATCAACATGGGCGAGATTACCGATGGGGGTATTCTGACCACCCTTGCCTTCGGACAGATTCCCTATTTCGGACCGATTGTTCTGACTCTTGGAATCATCTGCTTTGCCTTCTCCACAGTCCTTGGATGGGCGTATTACGGAGAGCGCGCGGTAGAGTATTTCGCCGGAAAGAAGGGACTGATTCCTTACCGGGCTCTCTATGTGATCGTAGCGGCCATTGCTCCTGTAGTGGCTCTGGATATGGTATGGGATATCGCGGACATCCTGAATGCCCTGATGGCCATTCCGAACCTGATTGCGGTTCTCCTTCTGTCCAATGTGATTTCGAAGGAGACGAAGAAATACATCAACGATCTGGATGCCTGGGATGAGGAGCCGGTACCGGTGGTGGAGGATTAAAGAGGCCGCGGAAATACTGAAAATACAGCAGGGACTGCAGTCTGGCCTGAGACAGCCGGACGCAGTCCCTTTTCTGTTTTTGGAATAAAGAATATATTGAAAAAGCAGAAATTAAAAAAGAGCAAAATCGGATCCGTCATATTTTCCGCTCTTCAGGCATAAAATAATGATGCTTGGATAAAATAACAGCGAAAGAGCTGGGGAAAGGACGGAAAGGAATATTGAGCGCAGAGACAATCATAGGAAAACAGAGTATTCAGTTCCGGGAGCCGCCTCATATCGTGAGCGCGGCTTCTGTTGTGGGGAAAAAGGAAAGCGAAGGACCGCTGGGACGGCTGTTTGACCAGGTGGAGGAAGATCCGATGGTGGGACAGGCTTCCTGGGAGGAGGCGGAGAGCGCGCTGCAGAAGAAGGCGGCCAGGCTTGCCATGGAGAAGGCGGGGCCGGGAGTGCCGCCGGTCCGCTATCTGTTTTCGGGCGATCTGCTGGGGCAGCTGATCGCCACCTCTTTTGGAGTGATCGATCTGAAACTGCCGCTGTTTGGTCTGTACGGGGCCTGCTCCACCATCGGGGAGGCGCTGATGCTGGGAGCAATGACGGTACAGGGAGGTTATTCGGAGGCAGTGCTGGCCCTGACCTCCAGTCATTTTGGAAGCGCTGAGAAGCAGTTCCGGTATCCGCTGGAGTACGGCGGACAGCGTCCGCTGTCCGCCACCTGGACGGTCACGGGAAGCGGGGCCTTTGTGCTGGCCCGCAGCGGCGGGAAGGCCCGGATTACAGGGGCGACTCCGGGGAAGGTGGTAGATTACGGGCTGAAGGATTCCATGAATATGGGGGCCTGCATGGCTCCGGCTGCCTGCGATACCATCTGTACTCATCTGGAGGATTTCGGCCGGCAGCCCTCCGATTATGACTGTATTGTGACCGGGGATCTGGGGAGTGTAGGGCAGAGGATTCTGCTGGAGCTGGCCTCAGAGCGGGGATACGATCTGGAAGGCAGGCATCAGGACTGCGGAATGCTGATCTTTGATCCGGAGACCCAGGACACCCATGCGGGAGGAAGCGGCTGTGCCTGCTCTGCGGTGACGCTGGCAGCTTATCTGCTGCCGAAGCTGGAGAAAGGCCAGTGGAAACGGATTCTGTTTGTACCCACAGGGGCCCTGCTCTCCACTGTAAGCTATAATGAGGGGCAGAGTGTGCCGGGAATTGCCCACGCGGTTGTCATTGAACACTGCTAGTGTACTGTCAGAGGGCGGTGCAAAACGCGGGAGGCCGGCAGGCGCCGCGCCCGGGGAACAATTCCCGTGGGAAGCCGGCGGATTTGATACAGGAGGAAACGATATGGATTATCTGAAAGCATTTCTGGTGGGAGGCGCAGTCTGCGCGCTGGTGCAGATTCTGATGGAAAAGACGAAAATGATGCCGGGGCGCATTATGGTTCTGCTTGTCTGCAGCGGAGCAGTGCTGGGAGCAGTGGGACTTTACGGGCCCTTTCAGGAATTCGCCGGGGCAGGGGCCTCCGTTCCGCTGCTGGGCTTTGGAAATACTCTTTGGAAAGGAGTCCGGGAAGCTGTGGACAAGGATGGGTTCCTTGGAATCTTCAAGGGCGGTTTCACGGCCAGCGCGGCGGGGATCTGCGCGGCCCTGGTATTCGGCTATCTGGCAAGCCTTGTCTTTCAGCCTAAGATGAAGAAATAGAAAGCTTGCCTTTTCCTTTTCAAGCTGTTATACTTACCCTCAGCGGCATTATATGGCATGATTCTGCCGCTGAGGGCAGTTTTGCGTGAAACAGCGCATGTGGAAGGAGAGGTTTTAGTGAGTAAGGTAGCGATTGTAACAGACAGCAACAGCGGTATTACCCAGGAGCTGGCAGAGAAATGGGGAATTTCGGTTCTGCCGATGCCTTTTACGATCGATGGAAAAGAATATTTTGAGGGAATCAATCTGACTCAGGAAGAGTTTTATGAATATTTGAAAAAGGACGCGGATATCGCCACATCCCAGCCGTCCCCGGAGTCTGTTCTGACACTCTGGAAGAAGCTTCTGAAGGATTATGATGAAATTGTGCATATTCCCATGTCCAGCGGACTTTCCGGCTCCTGCCAGACAGCCATTGCTCTGGCGGATGATTTTGACGGACGGGTGCAGGTGGTGAATAACCACCGGATTTCCATCACCCAGCTGCGCTCGGTGGAGGATGCCATCAGGATGGCGGAAGAGGGAAAGACTGCCCGGGAGATCCGGGAAATCCTGGAGGCGACCCGGATGGATTCCAGTATTTATATTACAGTGGCGACACTGAAATATCTGAAGAAGGGCGGACGCATCACGCCTGCTGTGGCCGCTATCGGCACCATGCTGCGCCTGAAGCCTGTGCTTACGATTCAGGGAGAACGGCTGGATTCCTTTTCCAAGGCGAGAACCATGCGCCAGGCCCGCCAGACCATGATTGAGGCCATAAGAAAGGATATTGAGACCCGTTTCGGCGGCGTGGATGCCCATGAGGTCTATCTGGACCTCGCTCATACCAACAATTATGAAGAGGCGGAGGATTTCAGAAAGGAAGTGGAGGAAGCCTTCCCGGGATATAAGGTAGGCTATGTGGATCCGCTGTCCTTAAGCATCTCCTGCCATATCGGCGACGGTTCTCTTGCCATCGGAGCCACCAGAATTCTGAACAGATAAAGATATATGAGGGGAGCCAGCAGACGGTCCTGGGACAAGGGGCCGGCTGCTGGCTCCTGCCGTTATCTGAAGGCCGGAAACAGGCTCAGGCAGGCCTTTTCAGACTTCCCGGAGCGGAAGATTTTTTTTGACAAGGAAAGTGCCCTGTGATACACTAAATCTAACTATAGCATATTTTGACAAAGCAGGCCGAAAGGCAACAAAATATGGTGGTTTGACAGGACGGCTGAGGTGGAAATCATTGGATAAATATGAATTTCAGATAAAGACGGAGCAGCTGGAGAAGCTGCTGAAAAAAGGAGATTATGAGACTGCGGCGAAGATTGCGGATTCCATAGACTGGCGGAAGATACGGAATGTGGGACTGCTTCTTGAGGTGGCTGAGGCGTACGAGAAGACAGAGCGTTATGAGGACTGCTATGAGATTCTGAATATTGCCTATGACTGCGCTCCGATTGGACGAATGATCGTCTATAAAATGACGGAGATTGCGGTCAAGATGAAGGATTTTGACGATGCGGTGGAGCTGTATAAGGAATTTGTGCGGCTGGCGCCTCACGATCTGGGCCGGTATGTGCTGAAATATGAGATTTATAAGGGGAGGGGCTCTTCCATCGAGGATCAGATCGCGATTCTGGAGGAGTACAAGAGCCGGGAATACCAGGAGCAGTGGGCCTATGAGCTGGCAGAGCTGTATTACAAGGCAGGCATGCTTTCCAAGTGCGTGGAGGAGTGCGATGATCTGATTCTGTGGTTCAGCGAGGGCGAGTATGTAATCAAGGCCATGGAGCTGAAGATGCGGATTCAGCCGCTGACAGCTTCCCAGGAGGAAAAGTACCGCCAGATGGTCAAGGTGCCCCAGGCGGACGAGATCAGGGTGCGCCCGGTGAATATGGATCAGTTTAATACTACGAATCTGCAGGCGGCGCTTGCGGAAGGGCTTCAGGATCTGATTCAGAAAGAGAAGACGGAAAAAGAGAAAGCCGGGGAAGAGACCCCTCCGGAAGAAAAGCCGGAGGCAGACAGAGAGAAGCCGGAATCTGCAGAAGAGGAGACAGGCGCCGGAAAAGCGGAATCTGCAGGAACAGACGCTTCTCAGAATATACCGGAGCCTGTACAGGCAGGCGCCGCCGCAGAGGAGACAGCCGGCGGCTCTGCAGAGGAAAGCTCCGCTGGAGAGGAGAGGGCCGCAGGGCCCGCGCCGGAGGCAGACAGGACGCAGCCGGAGGCGGGACAGGAGGCTGCCGGAAAGGATTCGGAGGATTCTGCCGGACCCTGGACGGAAGACCGTGGGAATACCGGCCAGCTGCCAAGATTTCTGGGGCAGAACGAAAGCGGCCAGCTGACCTTTGATATGGAAGAAAACGTGCTGGACCGGCAGATTACCGGTCAGCTCAGCATAGAAGATATTCTGAATGACTGGGAGAAGAAAAAGAAACAGACAGAGGCAGCGATTGAGGAGGCAAAAAAGCGGGATGAGGAACGCCGGAAAGAACGGGAACGCCTGCGCGCCACCGGACAGCTGCCGGATCTGAATGTGGAGGTCAAGACCACAGTCCCGGAGGAGATTCAGCGTCTGATTGAGGAAATAGAAGGACGGATTCCGGTGAAGGTTCATGTGGAGCTGGAGCCCCTGGATACAGGAAAGAAGGGGGAGCGGAAAGCAGACAGCGAGGAGAAGGCGGACCGCCCGGAAAAGACAGACAGCGGAGAAAAGACAGAAGCGTCTGCCGTGCCCTCTGATAAGGAGCCGGGCGAGATTCTGGATATTCTGGAGGAGTCCCGGGAGCCGGGCGAGATTCTGGACATTCTGGAAGGAAAGTCCCCGGCGGAAACCGCCCCGGAGAAGACCGAAGCCGGACAGGCTGCCAGAAGGGCGTCTTCCCCCGCAAAAGCGGAAAAAGAGGCTGCTCAGGAAGAAGATGCTTCTGCGCCGACAGAGCCGGAGAAATCCGGAGAAGAAAAGCAGGAAGGGCATGCTCCTTCTCCGATGCTGGAGAATCTGGAGAAGACCTTGGAAGAGACCATTTCCACCCTTCCGCCCGGACAGCTCTCTGAGGAGCAGAAAAAGCTGTTTGCCTATTTCACCTCTGTACGCGGCATGAACAGACAGCTGGCGGAGCTTCTGGAAGAGGACAGAATGCGGAAGGACCGCCGGGAAGATTCTCTGGTGGGAAATATCGTGATTACGGGAAAACGCGGAAATGGAAAATCCACGCTTGCAGCGGATATTGTGAAGGCACTTCAGAAACAGAGACGGGTCAAAGGAGCCAAGATGGCAAAGCTGTCCGCGGACAGCCTGAATGGAAAGCATGTATCCGATGTGATTGGAAAACTGGGAGGCGGAGCGCTTCTGATAGAAAAGGCAGGAAATCTGAAGACAGAGACGGCCGTGCAGCTCTCCCATGCCATGACCCGGAAGACAGGCGGTCTTCTGGTGATACTGGAGGATGAGAAGGAAGAGATTCAGAAGCTCTTCGTCCGCTGCGAGAGCCTGGGAGCCAAGTTTACGCGCACCATTGATATTCCGGTGTTTACCAATAAGGAGCTGGTGGCTTTCGGAGAGTCCTATGCCCAGGAGAAAGGCTGCGTGCTGGATGAGATGGCGGTGCTGGCTCTGTACAACCGGATTGGAAACAGCCAGACCAGCGATCATCTGGTCAATGTGTCTGAGGTCAAGGAGATGGTGGACGAGGCCATCGAAAAACGGGGCAAGAAAGGCCTGTTCGGCAGAACAAAGAAGAGCCGTATGGATGATACCGGCCGTCTGATTCTTCTGGAAAAGGATTTTGAAAAATAGATAAGGATAGAAAGGCAGGAAAAGGCTGCTCCCGCGGGAGCAGCCTGAACTATGATGAAACATACAAATGATCTGGGGCACGACCCGGTGCTGCCGCTGGTACTGAGGCTTGCGGTCCCCACGATGCTGGCGCAGCTGGTCAATGTGCTGTATTCGATTGTGGACCGTATCTATATCGGAGCCGGAGTCGGCGATCTGGCTCTGGCAGGCGTGGGTGTCTGCGGGCCTATCGTGACGCTTCTGTCTTCCTTTGGCTCTCTGGTGGGAATGGGCGGTTCCCCGATTATGGCCATGCGCATGGGCGAGGGAAATACCAAAGAGGCCAGAAAAATTCTGAACAACGGCTTTCTGATGCTTCTGGTTCTGTCCGTGATCCTTACGGCAGTGTTTCTGTTTTCCAGAGAGCATTTCCTGATGTGGTTCGGCGCGAGCGAGGCCACTTTCGGGTACGCGGACACCTATATGACCATCTACACCGCGGGAACCTTTTTCGCGCTGATGGCCGGTGGCATGAACAGCTTTCTGATTGCCCAGGGATTTTCGGGGCTCGGAATGGCGACAGTTATGCTTGGCGCCGTGCTGAATATTGTGCTGGACCCGGTCTTCATTTTTATCTTTCACATGGGAGTGGCGGGGGCGGCTATCGCCACAGTGATTTCCCAGATAGCCTCCTGCGCGTTTGTGCTTCTGGCTCTCCGCAGCAAAAGGATGCCGGTCCGGCTGGGCTGGGGAGGCTTTCAGTGGAAAGCAGTAAAGAGAATCGCGGCTTTCGGACTTTCGCCGTTTCTGATTATCGCCAGCGACAGTATCCTTCTGATTGTTCTGAATACCGTGCTTCAGCGGTACGGCGGGCCGGGAGAGGGAGATACTCTCGTGACCTGCGCCACTATCGTGCAGAGTTATCTTCTGCTGATCACCATGCCCATGGGCGGTATTACCCTGGGAAGCCAGCCGGTAATCAGCTTCAACTACGGGATGGGCGACGGGACTCGGATCAGAAAGGCTCTCCGCTGCATTGTGCTGCTGTGCGTGGGCTTCTGCGCGTTTATGATGCTGGTGACCTATACGGTGTCACCGCTGTATGTGCGGCTGTTCACAAAGGAGCCGGAGATTATGGCCCGGTCTGTGAGATACATAAAGATTTTTACGGCAATGATCATTCCTCTGGCGGTTCAGTATCCGCTGGTGGATGAGACCACAGCGCTGGGCCAGGTGAAGCTGGCGCTGTTCTGCTCTGTGTTCCGCAAATGCATCTATCTGGGAGCCCTCCTGCTTCTGCCGGCTTTCGTGTCGGCCCAGGCGGCTTTTTACGCGGAGCCGGCGGCTGACGTGACAGCCGCTGCCATGACAAGTATTCTGTTTCTGTATTTCTTTCCGAAAATTCTGGCAGCGCGCCAGAAGGGGTTGTCGGGAAATAGATAACCCTAAACGGGAGCAGGCGTGACTTACATAAGTCACGCCTGCTCCTAAAATTTATCCACTAAAAAGAGAAAAAGATGGCTAACAACAACCATCTTTCTCTCC
>CALWAZ010000154.1 GCA_944375725.1 uncultured Merdimonas sp.
TGAAAGCCTACACACAGGAAACCATACTGGCGGAAAAATACGAAACGATTATCCGAAGAAATGTAGGAAATACGCGGGCAAGAGATTTTTATGATTTACACCTTCTGTACCGGCTATGCCGGGAAAATGCAGACTGGAACCTTCTAAAACAGGCGGTGCTTGCCACAGCGAAGAAAAGAGAGTCCTTATCCGTTCTGCAGGACACGAAACGGATTCTTCTGGCATTGGAAGAATCAACCATCCTGCAGGATTTATGGAAAAGGTATCAGGCACAAAATTTATACGCAAGAGAGATTACATATCCTGCTATCATGGAAACCGTAAAAGAGTTTACAGAGAGAATGAATTTTCAGCAAGAGAGGTGAACGAAGTGGAGAGACAAGGAAGCCTGTTTATGGTGTACCGCAGAACACAGATCAAGTAAACAGGCTTCACCGGCTCTTGGGAGAGCATTTTTACAGTAAATCCCTCGTCTCGGCCCGGCAGACGGAAAGAACGGCGAAAACCAGCGAGATGGCTGCCAGCAGAAGCGGAAAGACCGCGCTGCCCGCCAGAGTAATATCGCCCACGTTAGCCTGGGTCAGAAGAATCAGCAGAAAAGAGGTGATAAGCGCTGCCTTTGCGGATTTCCGTCTCAGACCGATAAACAGGGCGATAAAGCTCATGGAGACGGTCACGGCGGATTTCAGGATCAGCTGGATGTAAAAATGCGGGCTGTCCATGGAATAATCCAGCGGAAACGCGGACTGCCGGGCGAGAGAGCCAGCCAGGACGGCCCCGTAGAGCAGAAGTTTTGTGAGCACAAGAGCTGTGAAGCTGAAGATCCACACGGCCAGCATCTGGGAGACCAGGATCTTCTGCCGGCGGATGGGGTAGGAAAACATCAGCTCCATGGTCCGGTTCCGGTAAGAGCTTATGATAAAGGCAGAGAGCATGGAACTGGTGTAGATGAGATAGCACATGCCCGTGAAAAGCTCGATGGGAGCGGAGATGGTGCCGTTTCCGGGGGCGGCGTCCGGCACGCCCGTGTCCGGGTCGTTGGCGATGCCAAGATAGGCCAGCGCCAGGATGAAAAGGCAGAGCAGGACGGCCAGGACCAGGGCTTTCAGCAGATATCTTTTCGTATTGTTTTTCTTCCATTCCAGTTTAATCAGCTTCAGCATGGCCGTTCACCTCCGCGGTAATCTTCAGAAAATAGTCTTCCAGGGTTTCATTTTTCCTTCCCAGGGCAGTGACCTCCACATCGTTTAAGGCCAGGGCCCGGGAAAGCTCCTGGACCGAAATGCTGTCATCGTAAATGCGGAAGCAGGAGCCCTCTGTAAGCCGGAAATTGGAAAGTCCGAGCTTTTCACTGAGCACCCAGGCGGCCCTTTGGGGATTGGCGGCGGTGACCTCCACATACGCAAGGCTTGTGTGTTCAATTTCATTCATGCTGATTTCTTTCTGCATGGTGCCGCCGTTTATGATGCCGATGGTATCCGCAATGCTTTCGATTTCGGAAAGAATATGGCTGGAAATCAGGATGGTGGTGCCGTATCTGGCGCAGAGGGAGCGGAGAAGCTCCCGGATCTGCCTCATGCCTGCCGGGTCCAGGCCGTTTGTGGGCTCGTCGAGAATCACAAGCTCCGGGCGGCACAGGATGGCGCGGGCGATGCCGAGGCGCTCCTTCATACCGAGAGAATAGCTTTTGACCGGTTTTTTCCCGGCGGCGGCCAGATCGAGGAGTTTCAGCGTCTCTTCAATGCAGCCCTGGCGGTAATAGCCCATATATTCGCAGTGAAGCTTCAGGTTTTCAAAGCCGGACAGCTGCTCGTAGAAGGGCGGAAATTCGATAATGCTTCCTATTCTTCCAAGGACCTGACAGGATTTTGGGGTAAGCCTCTCCCCGAACAATTCAATGGTTCCGCTGGTGGGCTTCCACAGATTGGTGATAAGCCGCATCACAGTTGTCTTTCCGGCTCCGTTTGGTCCAAGAAAGCCGTAGATCTCGCCCTCTTTTACGTGGAGATTCACGTCCCGGACCAGATCTCTGCCGCCAATGGTTTTTGTGAGATGGTGTGTCTGCAATATGTAAGCCATACGTGGCTTCCTCCTTTTCTTTCATTTTCCATATCCATTGTAGCGGCTTCGTTTTTCAAAACTCTTGAATAAATCTTACGAATTTCTTTCGGGACTTAAGGCCGGATCTGTTCCTCTGAAATGGGGAGCTCCAGGGTAAATACAGTCCTTTCAAAGGGAACGCTTTCCAGCGTCAGGCTTCCGCCAAGCTTAAGGGCCAGCTGGCGGGCGATGGATAGGCCCAGACCGCTTCCCTGTATCCTGCGGTTTCTGGAATCCTCCAGAGTAAAAAGACGGTCAAAGATCTGATCGGAAAAGGCCTTGTCGATGCCCTTTCCCTTGTCTGCCACCCGGATGAAGACGGAGCTTCCCTCCGTATGCAGTGAGAGGCAGAGATAATGGCCGTCCGCGCCGTATCGGATGGCGTTGGAAATCAGATTTGAGAGAATACGCTGCAGAGCTTCCTGATTTCCGCGGATCAAGATGGGGGTTTCCGGGATTTTCACCTCTGTCTCAAAGCCGTCGTTTTGCAGAAGCTCATAGAAATCCAGCAGGGTTTCCCGGCAGATTTCGCAGGCGTCCATGGGAGAGAGGGGAAGCTCCATATCTCCGGATTCCAGTCTGGCTAAAGTGAAAAACCGGCCGATGAGCGCAGAGATGCTTTGGGCTTTCTGCTCAGCCTTCTTAAGCATTTCCATGTCCAGATTTTGGCCCTGTTCGGCGTTCAGACGCAGAATTTCCAGATAGCCGGAGAGGACCGTAAGAGGGGTCTTCAGATCGTGGGAGATGTTGGAGAGCATTTTCCGGGAGGAGAGTTCCAGACGCCGGAAGTCCGCCCTCTGGTTCCGCAGCTCTTCCAGAATACGGTTGATTTGGGCGGCCAGCTCCTGCATCTCTCTGCTGTCCGTGAAGAGGAGAAGCGGTTCTTTTCTGTCCTGATCGAGGATTGTTTTCAGGCTCTCCTGTATGTCCCGCAGTTCTCTTCTGAGGCCCCTTCGGAAAGCGTACTGCTGATACAGTACGATACACAGGAGCAGCAGGATAATCAGAAAGAGCAGAAGGATAAGCATTTCCTGATTCATAGTCCATCCCCCAGCTTATAGCCGATGCCCCAGACGGTCAGAATATAGCGCGGATTTCTGGGATTGTCTTCGATCTTGCTCCGCAGCCGGCTGATGTGGACGTTGACGGCGTTCTCATCTCCGCACCAGGCGTCCTTCCATACAAGGGCATAGAGCTGTTCCTTGGTGTAGACCTTCTTTGGATTTCGGAGCAGAAGTTTCAAAATCTCAAATTCCTTTGCGGTCAGTTCTACCGGCTGGCCGTTCTTCGTAAGAGAGTAATCAGACAGGTTCATGACCAGTTCCCCGGCTGTCAGCAGTTCCGAATCATCAGGAGAGACAGGAGAGGGGCAGTCATACTGGCTGGTTCTCCGGATATTGGCGCGAATCCGGGCCAGGACCTCCACCAGGGAAAAGGGCTTGGTGATGTAGTCGTCCGCGCCCAGGCCAAGTCCCAGTGTCTTGTCCGTTTCCGTGTCCCGGGCGGACAGAATGAGGACCGGAACGACGCTTTTGCTGCGGATATGCTGCATGACGTCCATGCCGCTGATGCGGGGAATCATCAGATCCAGCAGAATGAGACTATAGGAGGAGCTGTCGAACAGGCGGCAGGCTTCCTCTCCGTCAAAGGCGCAGTCTGTATCAAAATTTTCCGAAGGGGTTGTCGGGAAATAGATAACCCTAAACGGGAGCAGGCGTGACTTACATAAGTCACGCCTGCTCCTAAAATTTATCCACTAAAAAGAGAAAAAGATGGCTAACAACAACCATCTTTCTCTCC
>CALWAZ010000155.1 GCA_944375725.1 uncultured Merdimonas sp.
TTCTGCAATATTTTTATAAAGGCCTGGAGTGTATAAGCTTCTTCTAAACTGGCTATCCTACAGATAGCGGCAGGTAACTGTTCGGACAGGCAGGGCAGTGACGGCAGCACAGAAAAATGTGTGGAAAACAGTATAGAGGTGAAGCTTATGACAGTGAAAAGAAAGAAAAAGGGCGGCTTTTCCGGAGGAAGGACCGTCACAGTGGCCTTCAGTCTGTGTCTTCTCGCAGTAGTGACCATGATTGGGATGTACGCTGTGGGCCAGTCAGATCAGAAGCAGAAGGAGCTGGAGCAGCAGGTAGCCGAAGCAGAGAAAGAGGCAGAGGCGCGGCGGCAGGCAGAGGCGGAAGCGGCAGCCCGGGAAGCGGAAGAGAAGGCAGAGGAAGAGCGGAAGGAAGCGGCTTCCGGCTCAGCTTCCAGAGATAAGGAAGGAGAAGCCCTGGCAGACGCGGGTACGGCGGGAAATACGGCACAGGCAGATGGAGCGGAGCTGGAAAGCGAGTTCGCCCAGACCGATCCGGATCCGGCGGGAACCGGAGAGACGGTTATTCTGGACGAGACCCAGGAAGCGGCCTCTTCTGACGCAGTGTCCGAGGAGCCGCAGCTTTCTTTCTCCGCGGATACAGATCATCTGCTCTGGCCCGTGGCCGGCAACGTGATTATGGATTACAGCATGGACAAGACTGTTTATTTTACTACGCTGGATCAGTATAAATATAATCCGGCGGTGATCATTCAGGGAACACTGGATGAAAACGTAATGAGCGCGGCGGCAGGCCGGGTCACAAAGATTGAGATTCTCGAAGAGACGGGAATGACCGTCACCATGGATATCGGAGACGGATATGAGGTCATCTATGGACAGCTGAAGGAGCTGCCCATACAGGAAGGAGATTACCTGAAAGCAGGGGAGACGGTAGGCTATATCAGCGAGCCGACCCGTTTCTATACGAAGGAAGGCTGCAATCTCTACTTCGAGGTGAGAAAAGACGGCGAGCCCATCGATCCTATGGATCTGCTTCAGTAGATGCCGAACCATCAGAAGGCTCAGCCAGCACAGATAAATCAGGCACAGGCCGGGAAGCGATAAGCCGTTCCTTCTGGGGACGGCTTAATCGTTTGATGGCAGCCTCCCGTTTCATGGCCTCTTCCTTGGTGGGAAAGGACTCGTAGTAAACCAGCATGACCGGAAGATGGGCGCGGGTATATTTGGCGCCCCGTCCCAGGTTATGGTCCTCCAGCCGTTTCTTCAGATTGTTGGTCCATCCCGTATAGAGAGAGCCGTCTCCACACCGGAGTACATAGGTATAATTCATAAAAAAATCCCTCCGCAGTCTATTATAAGCGGAGGGATTTTTTCTGTAAAGGCTCTTCCGGGCTCCCGGCAGAAGAGCTGTCAGAAGGGCAGAGGCATGGATGCCACAAATACATACATCACGATAAAGTGGCAGATGCTTCCGGCCATGACGAACAGGTGGAAGATTTCATGAGAGCCGAATTTTTTATGCCGCGCGTTGAAGATCGGAAGCTTCAGCGCGTAGATGATGCCGCCTGCCGTATAGATGAGCCCGCCGGCCAGCAGCCAGCCAAAGGCCGCCGGTGAGAGGGCGTTCAGAAGCTGGGTGAAGGCCAGTACACAGAGCCAGCCCATGGCAATGTACAGGATGGAAGAAAACCATTTCGGGCAGTTGATCCAGAAGATTTTCAGGAAGATGCCTGCCAGGGCCACGCCCCATACGAGAGCGCAGAGCGTATAGCCGGTGCGTCCGCCCAGAACGATCAGGCAGATCGGGGTATAGGTGCCCGCGATCAGTACAAAGATCATGCAGTGATCGATTTTGCGCAGAATACGGTTTACCCGCTCTGAAAGATTCAGGGTATGGTATGTGGTACTTGCCGCGTAGAGCAGAATCATGCTTACGATAAATACAGCCAGCGAAATCACATGGATCCGGTCAGGATTGCTGGCGGCCCGGATCAGAAGGGGCGTAGCCGCAAATGCAGCCATCAGCATGCCGATAAAATGAGTAATTGCGCTGCCGGGATCTTTAATTTCAAATTTCATAACCGCATCTCCTTTATCTAATAAATTGAAAACTTTATTATCTAGTATTTAAAACTATGTTTTATTATATTCGTATTATACTCCGGAAATTCAGAAAGTCAAGGAGATTAAGGGAATAATAAGAAAAAAGAAAACCCGTGAATGGGGCAGAAAAAACCGCCGCGGCTCAGCCGTGGCGGAAAAGAGGACGCCCGCCGGTGCCCGGCGGCTGGTGAAGCTCCAGCATGGTGCTTCTGAGACAGTTCATCAGGAGCCGGGCCAGGTTTCCCGGCGGTGTCTCGCTTTTGTAGGCAAAGCCCACGCCCCATTCAAGGGGCGGAGAATCGACAATAAAGGATTTCAGGCTCTGCAGTCCCCGCAGAGTATAGAGGGCGCTTTCCTGGGCAAAGGTCACGCCCAGGCCGGCGATGACGGAATTCAGAGCTGTGGTGATATTGGAGGTCTCCAGGACCACATAGGGATGGATGCCCAGCTTATCCAGAAAGCCCTGGGAGCTGCTCCGGATATTCTGGCCCGGTTTCAGCATGATAAAGGGCTCGTTGAAAAAGGCCCGGAAATCCTCATTGCTGATGGGCGTGATGACGGAAGGATCCGAATTCAGTTCCAGGCTTTTCAAAAGGGGATGATCCGCCCGCACGCAGAACAGGACCTTTTCATTTAGGATATGCTCGAAGGTGATGCCCTGATAGATATTGGGGGAGTGGAAAATACAGAAATCCACCTTGTTGTGATCCATCAGCGACATCATATACTGATGGGAGCCTTCAAAGACCTTTACCTCAATGCCCGGGTACATGGATTTGAATCTGGGCAGAGCCGCCGGAAGGACGGCAGAAGAACGGAAGACCGTGATTCCCATGGAAACCGTGCCGGTTTCCGTATTTTTCAGAATATCCAGATTCTGAAGCAGGGCCTTTTCCTTCATGAGAGCGTCCTTTGCGTATTCCTGATACAGCTTTCCGGCGCCTGTAAGCCGGAGCGGGTAAGAATCCCGGTAAAAGAGCTGGACGCCGAGAGTCTCTTCCAGATTGCGCAGATATTTGCTCAGGGAGGGCTGGGAGACATAAAGACGCTGGGCGGCCTTCGTGACGCTTCCTTCTTCCGCGATGATCAGAAAGTATTCAAAATTCTTGTAGCTCATGAACGGCACATTTCCTTTCGACTTTATTCCGATTTAGTTATATATTATATACTTTATTATATATTAGACAATAAGTAAAGCCAAAACTATAATAAAAATAGAGAATTTGCACGAAATAAATAGGAAACGGCCGTTCTTATCGAAGCAAAAATGCTCAATTATTATCCATTAATCAGGATGGAGGAATACAAAATGTGGAATGCAGTTGTAGTTGATCGTGACTACGGAAGCGTAAGTCTGGAAAAACAGCAGCTTCTGGTGGAAAATTATGCCAAAAAAGGAATGAATTTACGATTGGAGCATTTCAAGACGGACGATGAGATCGTGGCCGGCTGCGCAGACGCAGATGCCCTTCTGTGCACTGGAAATCCGCCCATTACAGCCAAGGTGCTGAAGGGGCTTCCCCGGCTGAAGGTGGTTCAGCGTTTTGGAATAGGCGTAAATTCTGTGGATCTGGAGGCGGCCAGTGAGGCCGGAGTGCTGGCGCTGTTCATGCCCGGTTTCTGTATTGAGGAGCTGGCGGTGCATGCTACGGCATTGATTCTGAATCTGCTGCGGAACGTGTCTTACTATGACAGAGGTATCCGAAGCGGAGAATGGCGGAAGGCCAAGGGCCCCATGCCGCCAAACCCGGAGGATCTGACTCTCGGCCTCTTTGGCTTCGGCGGGTCAGCCCGGAAGCTCTGGAAGATTTTCAAGGATGGCTTCGGAACCAGAGTTCTGGCCTATGATCCTTATATCTCGCCGGATAAGGCTCCGGAAGGCGTGGAGATGGTAAGCTTTGAGGAACTGCTGGCTCAGTCAGACATCGTGTCTCTTCATGCGCCCCTTACTCCGGAGACAAGACATATGTTCAATAAAGAGGCGTTTGAAAAGATGAAGAAAAACGCCATGATCGTAAACATATCCAGAGGAGAGCTGATCGATCAGAAAGCCCTGGAGGAAGCCCTGGAGCAGGGAGAGATTCAGTTCGCGGGGCTGGATGTATATGAAAAGGAGCCGCTGCCCGCGGACAGCCCGCTGATTCAGAGGGATGATGTGGTTCTGACCTGCCACAGTGCCTTTTACGGAGTGAATTCCCAGAAAAATCAGCTGTCCCTGGCTCTTGAGCTGGTAGACGGAGTGCTGAACCACAAGAAGGTCAATGGAAGATATATCGCCAATAAGGGCGTAGTCAGCAAAATAGAAGACCTGATCATCGAATAAAGAACAGACAGAGAGGAGAACTACATATGGCAAAGAATGTTGGATGTGTAATCGTAACGGGAAATCCCCGTCCGGATAGAGAACTGGTAGAAAAGTTTGCAGGCCTGCCTGTGGCGAATATAGATGACTGTATGAACCGTACAGCGGCTGTGCATAATGATATTTTCCCGCTGAATAAGACCCCCCTTCTGGGTACGGCGTTTACGGTAAAGGTTCCCCAGGGAGACAACCTGATGTTCCACAAGGCTATGGATATGGCCCAGCCCGGAGACGTGGTAGTCATTGACGCAGGCGGATTCACAGACAGAGCTATTTTTGGTGAGCTGATGATCCAGTACTGCCAGAAGCGCGGACTGGCCGGCGTAATCGTAGACGGCGCCGTTCGGGATTCTGATACCCTTTCAGCTCTGGATTTCCCTGTTTACGCCAAAGGCATTACTCCCAACGGGCCCTACAAAAACGGACCGGGAGAGATCGGAACCACCATCAGCTTCGGCGGACAGGTAGTGCGCCCGGGAGACATCATCGTGGGTGACCAGGACGGCATCATTATCATCAAACCGGAAGAGGCGGAAGAGCTGGCAGCTCAGGCAAAGGCTGTATTTGAAAAGGAAGAAAAAATCGCTGCCACTATCCATCAGGAAGGCACCTATATCCGTCCGTGGGTAGATGAGAAGCTGAAAGAGATCGGATGTGAATTTACAGAAAAATAGGCTTAAGGGGGAAGGAGGAGAATAAATGGGTCCTGGTTTACTTTCACTGATTATATTTATTGGGGTTATTATTATAGTAAATGCGGTATTGAAACAGAATATCGCCATTGCCATGGGCGTGGCCTGGCTGGCGACCATGCTGCTGGACGTCCGGAATTTCGGAACCATGTTTGTCACCAGTCTCTGGGATGGAATTATCGGAGACGTAATCTTCCCGTCCATGTGCTTCGGCTTTATGGCAGTGCTGATGAACCGTACAGGCATCATCCGCAGACTGGTGAATATTCTGAACGCGATTTTCTGGAGAATCCGGGGAAGCGCCGGTTATGTATCCACCATGACAAGCGTTCTCCTGGGAATGGTTACCGGTTCCGGCCCGGGTATCTCGGCCGTATCCGGAGCGATCACAATTCCCTGGATGGAGAATTCCGGATTTTCCAAAAAGGTAGCAACAACGATTGTAACCGGAAACGTGACGCTGGCGGCAAGTACTCCGCCGTCCACCTCCATGTTTATGCTGCTGGCTATGCCAGCCATCGCCGGAACGATTTCCGCGGGAGATCTGTATATCTCTCTGCTGGCCGGCGGCGCCTATGTGGTTATCGCTCGTTTCATCACCGTATGGTTTTATATCCGCAAGCTGGATATTCAGCCGGTTAAGCGTGAGGATGTCATGCCTCTGCGCCAGGCTCTGAAGGAAGGATGGAAATCTCTGTTCATCTTCCTGGGTGTTCTGGTTCCGCTGCTTCTGACCACTGGCCCTATCAGTGATCTGCTGGCTTCCACTCCCTTCGGTGAGGCAGGCGTGGACTCCATCGATATGATGGTATGGATTCCGGTTCTGCTCAGCGTAATCATCATGCTGGAAGGCAAGGCGTATCTGCCCAAATGGACAGATGTAAAGGGCTGGCTGAATCTGATCCGCGCGGACATCATGAATTATCCCATCATCGGCGGTACGATTATCTTTTCCATCGCGGCCAGCAGTGTTATGGCGGATCTGGGCATCGGCGCGGATATGGAGGCGCTTTTCGGACATCTCTCCGGTATGAGCCCCATCATCACTGTTATGCTTGCGGGAATCCTGATTCTGATCGTAGCCGGCCCGCTGAATACCACCGGTACTATCGCGGCTCTGGGAAGCGTCTGCTTCGTGGCGCTGACCAGCGTGGGAATTTCTCCGGGAACTGCCATCTCTGCCATGCTGATCTTCGGCGCTACAGAGGGCTGCATTCCTCCCGCTTCCGCTCCGCTGTTCATTGCGGCAGGAATATCGGGCTTGAAAGACCCATCGGTCTGCTTTAAGGATCTGGTATTGTATTACGGCCTCATAAACTTTGTCATAGGTGTGCTCATAGGCGGCGGTATCCTGCCGATGCCGGCTTTCTAAGGAGGGGAGAACGATGAAAAAACTGTTCCGAGAAATTTTTACCTACACCCTGATTCTGTTTGTGGCCTGTGGAGTGCTGACGGTAGTGCTGCAGATGCTCAGTATCATCACCATGCAGAGCGCTCTTTCCATCTGGGTGTACAACGGAATACGAAAGGTAGCTATCGGCGCCAGCGGCGTCTGCGGTCTGGCGGCATTTGGATATCTGCTGTTTACCAAAGAGAAACCGAAGACTGACGATGACGACTGATAAGAAATCGGAATATCTTTGAATCAGACACGGAGAATATCAGAAGACTGTATTTGGTTTATGATTCACCGGGAATCTGGATATGGGATCAAAAAAACAGCGCCGGTGTATCAGGGATAAAATCCCCGATATACCGGCGCTGCCGTCTGAAATCCTTTTGACAAAATTTCAGATATTTATTAGCCGAAGTATCTCTTCAGAAGACCTTCAAATGCGCGGCCATGACGAGCCTCGTCGCGTGCCATCTCATGAACGGTGTCATGAATAGCATCCAGGTTTGCAGCCTTTGCGCGCTTAGCCAGGTCTGTCTTTCCAGCGGTAGCGCCGTTCTCAGCAGCTACTCTCAGCTCCAGGTTCTTCTTGGTGCTGTCGGTAACAACCTCGCCCAGAAGCTCAGCAAACTTTGCAGCATGCTCTGCCTCTTCCCAGGCTGCCTTCTCATAGTAAAGGCCGATTTCCGGATATCCTTCTCTGTGGGCAACTCTTGCCATAGCCAGGTACATACCTACCTCGGAGCACTCTCCGTTGAAGTTTGCTCTCAGGTCCTCAAGGATGTCCTCGCTTACGCCCTTTGCTACGCCTACTACATGCTCAGCTGCCCAGGTAAGGCCGCCCTTCTGCTCTGTGAACTTCTCCGGTCCAACACCGCACTGGGGACATTTCTCAGGCGGATTCTCGCCTTCCCATACATAACCACATACAGAACATACCCATGTCTTCATAATCGTATTCTCCTTTTCTTATTTAATATAGTTTTAATTAGTTACTGCTAAAAACAGTAATGATTCCTGTTACTGACATTAATGTATCACAGATTTTTGTATTCGTCAAGCATTATTTTGCGCAATCGGAACAGATTCCGTAATACAGGACGGAGTGTCCGTCGATCATGCCCGGGAAGTTTTTCTGGGCCTGCTGATCGATGAAACTTTCATCTTCCAGATGCACATCCAGAAGGGAGTGGCATTTCCGGCACAGAAAGTGAGAGTGGGGCTCCACATGGCCGTCAAAACGGTCCGGTCCGTCGGTGGTGATCTTGATGATCTCCCCCAGCTCTGTCAGAAGGGCCAGATTGCGGTAGACGGTACCCAGACTGATATTCGGAAATTCTTCCCGCACATGCAGATAGATAGTATCGGCTGTGGGGTGATCATATCTGGACATCAGGAAACGCTTGATGGATTCCCTCTGCCGGCTGTATTTTAATGCTGCCATAAAAACAAATCCTTTCATAAGCCATAATAATGATAATGGTTATTGTTTCTTATATTCTATGCATAAATCTGGGGTTTGTCAATGGGAAAAGTTTACAGGAAGATTACATTCCGCTGTTTCACAGACCTGATTCATACATGGAAGCAAATGCTTACGTGCCAGCACGACACATCTGTTTCCATGTATGAATCGGCTGTGAATAGTAACTGCTTCACAAAAACAAATAATATGGTATTTTATATAGAAGGAGGACTGTAAAATGAAAATTGTAGTATTGGATGGTTACACAGAAAATCCCGGTGATTTAAGCTGGGGAGAGCTGGAAAAGCTGGGAGAGCTTACGGTGTATGACAGGACTTCCCTGACGGATGAGGAGGAGATCATCAGCCGGATCGGAGACGCGGAGGTGGTGTTTACCAATAAGACGCCCATCAGCCGCCATGTGCTGGAAAGCTGTCCTTCCGTAAAATTCATCAGCGTGCTGGCTACAGGCTACAACGTGGTAGATTACAATTACGCCAGGGAAAAGGGAATCCCGGTGACCAATGTGCCCACCTACGGGACGGACGCGGTAGGACAGTTTGCCATCGCGCTGCTGCTGGAAATCTGCCATCATGTGGCCCATCATTCAGAGGCGGTGCATCAGGGACGCTGGGAGTCCAATCCGGACTGGTGCTTCTGGGATTATCCCCTCATTGAGCTGGCGGGCAAAACCATGGGAATCATCGGCTTCGGAAGAATCGGGCAGAAGACAGGCACCATCGCCAAGGCCATCGGCATGAAAATCCTGGCCTATGACCGGCATGAAACGGACACGGGAAAAGCTATCGGCGAGTACGTGGATCTGGATACCCTGCTGGCGGAATCTGATGTGATCGCGCTTCACTGCCCCCTGTTCCCGGATACGGAAGGAATTATTAATAAGGAAACTATCGCGAAAATGAAAGACGGCGTCATTATTCTGAACAACAGCCGGGGGCCGCTGGTGGTGGAGCAGGATCTGGCAGACGCGCTGAACAGCGGAAAGGTCTACGCGGCAGGGCTGGATGTGGTGAGCACAGAGCCCATCAAGGGGGACAACCCTCTGCTGAAGGCTAAAAACTGTATTATCACGCCCCACATTTCCTGGGCGCCCAGGGAAAGCCGCCAGAGAATCATGGACTGCGCGGTGGAAAATGTAAAAGCCTATCTGGCCGGCAGCCCGGTAAACGTAGTAAATAAGTAGAAGAAACGGTTGACAAGAGAAAAGCCTCCTGTTATAATTCTTTCATAAGTCTTAACAAATTTGTAATATTTGAGCAGCGGATTATACGGAGGATGATAAAGAAATGCACAGATTTACAGCAGTATGTCTGGCCGGAGCGTTCTGCTTCTGCCTGAGCGGCATGCGGGCGGAGGCAAGCAATCTTCTGCCGGCGGCAGACGAGGGAATCGCCTCGGTTATGACAGAGGCCTATCAGGTAGATCCGGCAGCGGATGAAAAAGTGCTTGAGGAGATGACGCCTTCTGAATACGACGGCATCTGCATCGCGCAGGTAAACGATTATGTGAATGTCAGAAGCGAACCCAATGAGGAGAGCGAGATTCTCGGAAAGCTTTACGATAAGTCAGCCGGCACCATTGACGAAGAGGTGGACGGATGGTACAAGATTACTTCCGGAAGCGTGACGGGTTATGTGAAGTCCGATTACGTGGTTACAGGCGATGAGGCAGAGGCCCTTGCCGCGGAAGTGGGAGAAAGAATCGCGACAGTTACCACTCAGACGCTTCGTGTCAGAACGGACGCCAATACAGATGCCAGCGTGCTTGGACTGATTGGAGAAGGCGAAGAGCTGACAGTCACCAATGAGCAGGACGGCTGGGTACAGGTTTCCATCGAAGAGGGAGACGGCTGGGTATCCACCGATTATGTAGATCTGAGAACTGATTTCGTACAGGCAGAGTCCAGGGAAGAAGAGGAAGCCCGCCTGGCAGCGGAAGAGGAAGCAAAGGAAGAAGGAAAGCGGAAAGCGGCACAGGCAGAGGCCAAGGTGAAAGCCTCCAGCTCTTCTGAAAGCTCATCTCAGACTGTAGTGGGCAGCGGCTCCGGCAGCAGCTCAGGAAACGCAGTCGCAAGCTTCGCCAGCCAGTTTGTGGGCAACCCCTATGTATACGGCGGCACCAGCCTGACCAATGGAGCAGACTGTTCCGGATTTGTCCTGAGCGTGTACGCGAACTTCGGCGTGAGTCTTCCCCATTCTTCCAGCGCCATGAGAAGCGTGGGATATGAGGTAAGCCTGGCAGACGCGCAGCCGGGAGACATCATCTGCTACAGCGGCCATGTGGCAATCTACTGCGGAAACAATACGATTGTACATGCCAGCACTGCGGCTACGGGAATCAAATACACATCCCCGG
>CALWAZ010000156.1 GCA_944375725.1 uncultured Merdimonas sp.
CTGAACACTTCAAGCAAATCAATTTCCAATACTTCGTCTTCTCTTTGTTTCTCCATCTTCTTACTTTTCCTCGTCTCATTTATTCCTGAATTAGTCTGAAAGCATTGCTGTATGTAATCTTTTCCGCATAATCGGAACCATACTTTCTATACAAGTAAGCCGCACACTTTTTTATGTTAGGCGCCCGGCGCTGGCAGTCATGGGCATCGGTAGCCGCGTAATCCACCAGCTGCTCTTTCAAAAGCCGGTGAGTAAACTTTTTTACCTGAGCCCCCTGTCCTCCCATGATACCGGAGGCATTTACCTGAATTTCCGCGTCCAGCCGTTTCAGATCCTCTGCATATTCCCAATGCTCCAGGAGGCATTTATACCGCTCCGCATGGGCAATGACCGGAATGTAATCCATTCCCCGCAGACTGTCCACTGCATTGCGGATATAAACAAAAGAATCTGTAGGTGAAAACTCGACCAGCACTCTGTCTGTTCCATTCAATGTCAAAATCGTTCCCGCATCCAGTACTTCCTCCATTCCCTCAAAACAGTAAATCTCGTTTCCGGGATGAAGCGTAACAGGAATATCTTTTTCATCGGCCGCTTCCTGAAGGGAACGCATTCTCTCCAGAATCGTATGTACGCCTGCATTGTGCCTCCCCTTTTTATAATGGGGCGTCACGATCATGTCAGAAATTCCTTCCTCCGCAGCCGTCTCCAGCATAGACAGACTTTCTTCCATGCTTCCTGCGCCGTCATCGACGCCAGGCAGAATATGGCAGTGAATATCAATAAAACAGTCCATGTTTTCTTCATCCTTTTTTATGACATAATTCACATTATGTCCTGAAAATCGTTACATACGTTTCAAACGTAATGTATGATACCATATAATCGAACTATTTTCAAGTTCTACTCCCAAGCAAATTTCCCCATTTCGACATTTTTACCCCCAATATTTGGATGAATACCCTTGAATATGGAAATCACGAGAATTCCTATGTGAAATATGTAAAATAATTCCGCTTAAAATACGTTTTTTTACGACATAATGTGAATTATGTCCTGAAGACCAGAAAAACGTGGAAGATTCTGTTACTATTTGGGCTGTTTCTGCTATTCCTATTCCTGGGAAACCATAAGCCCCAGTTCCAGCTGTTTCTGCCAGACTCCCGATCCACTGATCATGGTATACCTTCTTGTGGTTTCCACATTGCTGTGTCCCAGATAATCTGCCAGACGGACCAGATCCTTCTCCTTTTCATAAAAACAGCAGGCAAAAAGATGCCTCAGATTATGAGGAAACACCTTGCTTTTCGGTATGCCTGCCATCTGGCAGAGGCTTTTCATTTCTGCCCAGATATTTTTCCGATCCACAGGACAGCCGGAGCGGGTAATAAAAATGCAGCCATCTGTACGCCCCTCTTTTCTGCAGTAGGCCTGCAGAAGCTTCGTAAGAGAACTGGTCAGAAAAATTATTCTTTCCTTTCCCTTGGATCTGACATGGACGATTCCTGTCTCCAATGCTTCTACTGTAATATACTGCAGTTCGCTGATCCGGATGCCAGTGGAGCCAATGGTCTGCATAATACAGCTCAAACGGTATTTACCCTTTTTCAGGGCCGTGTTTATCAGAGTCTGATATTCCTCACGGCTCAATTCCAGACTGTCTGAGCGGAAGATCTGCCTTTGTATGCGGCAGGAACGCACACAGCACTCATTTTTCCCGAGATATTTCAGATAGCTGTTCATGGATGCCAGCATGGAATTGACGCTGCTGATTTGATAATGGTCTAAAAGATATTCCTTATACTGCAGTGTGATCTTCTTTTCCGGCTCTTCCGTCCCGGCATATTCCAAAAATTTTCTCACATCCCTTACATATTTCTGAACCGTATTCATACTGAATTCCTGTTCCAGAAGAAAATTTTCATACTCTTTCAGCTTGTTCATAGTTCATCCCTCTGTCCTTTACTGGTTATTTTTTGTAACTTTCTTATTTTACCACAGAGTAGTCTGAAAAATTCGCAAAAAAAAGAAGACCCGAACGAATCGGATCTTCTTTCTGATTTTTTCAAAAATTTACTGTTTAATTACTGATTTTCTTTTAAATCCTTGATGCTGAAGCTGTAGCGGCCCATCTTGTCCTTGCCAAGGCACACTACCTTCACCACATCGCCAAGGGTCAGCACATCCTCTACCCGGTTGATGCGGTGCTTTGCGATCTTGGAGATATGAACCATGCCTTCCTTGCCGGGAGCGAACTCCAGGAACGCGCCAAACTCCTTGATGCTGACTACCTTCCCGGTCAGAACCATGCCTTCCTCAAAGTCAGTCACAATAGTCTGAATCAGCTGTACCGCCTTATCCATGGCAGCCTTATCGGTTCCGCAGATGGATACGGCGCCGTCATCGTCGATGTCGATCTTCACGCCGGTCTGCTCAATGATGGCATTGATGGTCTTTCCTCTCTGTCCAACCACATCGCCAATCTTCTGAGGATCGATCTGAATCTGCACAATCTTCGGAGCGTAGGGGCCGACTTCCGGTCTCGGCTCGGAGATGCAGGGCTTCATACAAGTATCCATGATGAAGAGACGGGCATCACGGCAGCGGGCGATAGCGCCCTCCACGATCGGGCGGGTCAGTCCGTGAATCTTGATATCCATCTGGATCGCTGTGATTCCCTCTGTGGTTCCTGTTACCTTGAAATCCATGTCGCCGAAAAAGTCTTCCAGACCCTGAATGTCGGTCAGAAGAACGAAATCGTCATCTGTCTCGCCTGTCACCAGACCGCAGGAAATACCGGCTACCATCTTCTTGATAGGCACGCCTGCAGCCATCAGAGACATGCAGGAGGCACAGGTAGAAGCCATAGATGTGGAACCGTTGGACTCAAAGGTCTCGGATACGGTACGAATCGCATAGGGGAACTCTTCCTCAGAGGGCAGCACCGGAAGGAGCGCGCGCTCTGCCAGAGCTCCGTGGCCGATCTCACGGCGTCCCGGTCCGCGGCTGGGCTTTGTCTCGCCTACGGAATAGCTCGGGAAGTTGTAATGGTGCATATAACGCTTGCTTGTCTCATTCTCATCCAGGCCGTCCAGACGCTGAGCGTCAGACAGGGGAGCCAGCGTACAGATATTGCAGATCTGAGTCTGGCCTCTGGTGAACATGGCAGAACCATGTACACGCGGAATGATGTCCACCTCTGCGGACAGCGGACGAATCTGGGTCATCTCACGGCCGTCCGGACGCTTGTGATCCTTCAGGATCATCTTGCGGACTGTCTTCTTCTGGTACTGGTATACAGCCTCACCCAGAACCTCCAGCCACTCTTCCTTATCAGCAAATGCTTCCTCCAGGCGCTCGGTAATCTGACGGATATTCTCCTCACGTACCTGCTTCTCATCGGTGAAGACTGCCTTCTCCATCTCTTCCGGAGGAACGATTTCCTTAATCGCCTCAAACAGCTCGTCCGGCACAGCGCAGCTGGTGTAGCTGTGCTTTTCCTTGCCGCACTCTG
>CALWAZ010000157.1 GCA_944375725.1 uncultured Merdimonas sp.
TCCTGTTTCACATGGGAATGAATAAGACGTTGTATCGTTCCTTTGCCGGGACCTATGGAAGTCTTCAGTTCCCGGGGCCGGACTGGTATTACAGCCTTATGGGGATTCTCTATCTGATCTTCCTGGCTGTAGTCTGCTGGCAGATTATCCGGGAAAAGGGACACGGAGAACGGAAGATAAAACTGGGCCTTTTGTTTGGCTGCAGTCTGATATCATACGCGCTGGTGGTTTACAATGCCTGGTTTGTGGATTTTCAGGCCCAGGGGCGTTATATGCTGCCGGTTCTGATTTTTGCGGCCCACGCCGCGGCCCTGAAGCCGGAGGTGCCCAGGCAGAGATGGTTCCAGCTGTTGCTCTGCTGTACAGCGCTGCTGTCGCTGTATTCCTTCGCAGTATATTGTATCCCGAATATTCAGCCGCCGTACTAAAGCGGGGAAAGGAGAAATAAAATGAAAGAGTATGAAGTAGTGCATGAGATTTTTAACCAGTGTTCCAATAATCAGATGCGGGATGTGTTTATCGAAGAGGTTCCCATTGAAGACCTGGAACAGTATGTGATAAACCGCCATAAGGGAGAACGGGATTTCACCTATGAGCGGGAGGATCTGGCAGATGGTACGGTGGTTTATCATGTGAATACCTCCGGCCTTCTGCAGCGGTATACCTTTACAGAGATCTGAGGGTGTAAATTTGGAAATATTTTTTGAATGGGAAGAACGATTTCTTCTGTTTTTGCAGGACAGCGTGCGGGGCCCTGTGCTGGATCGGATTATGCAGTTTATCACCTCTCTGGGAGACGGAGGGTTTCTGGCAATTCTGGCCTGTCTGGTTCTGATTCTGATTCCCAGGTTCAGAAAGACCGGGCTTACTGCCTCCCTTTCGCTTGCCCTGGATTATCTTTTCCTGAATCTGATTCTGAAAAATCTGGTGGCCAGGGTGCGCCCCTATGTGCTGATTGAGAAGCTTCACCTGATAGCGAAGGAGCCTTCCGATTATTCCTTCCCATCGGGCCACAGCGGAGCTGCCTTCGCGGTGGCAAGCGTTCTGTTTCTCTGCATGCCCCGGAAGGTAGGAATCCCGGCCATGGCTCTGGCAGCGCTGATAGCCTTTTCCAGACTCTATCTGGGCGCGCATTTTCCCACAGATGTGATCGGCGGTGTCCTTTTGGGCTGTCTGACAGGGTGGATTTCCTGGAGACTGGTATGGAAGAGAAAAAATAGAAAATGAAGACAAAAAGAGGCTGCCCCCTTTTGTGGAATGAAAACCACGGAAGAGGGGCAGCCTCTTTATCTGGATGGATTATGTTTATTTAATTCTGGCTTCCAGTTCATCTCCATTTACATCGATGACAATGGTCTGTCCGGTGGAGATGTCGCCGCCGAGAATCAGCTTGGCCGCCAGTGTCTCCACATGCTTCTGCATATACCGCTTCAGAGGCCGCGCACCGTATACCGGGTCGAAGCCGTGGTCAGCGATAAAGTTCTTGGCCGCAGGAGTAAGCTCAATGTTCAGCTCCCGCTCAGCCAGACGGTCATTCAGCTCTTTCAGCAGCAGATCGATGATGGAAGCGATGTTGCTCTTGGTCAGCGGCTTGAAGAGAATGATTTCATCCAGACGGTTCAGGAACTCCGGACGGAAATGGTTCCGCAGGTCGTTCATTACCATCTCCTGAGCATCCGCTTTGATATTGCCGTTTTCATCGATACCGTCCAGCAGATAGGGTGAACCGATATTTGAGGTCATAATCAGGATTGTGTTCTTAAAGTCCACAGTCCGGCCCTGGGAATCGGTGATACGTCCGTCATCCAGCACCTGCAGCAGTACGTTGAATACATCCGGATGCGCTTTCTCAATCTCATCAAACAGCACCACAGAATAAGGCTTTCTGCGGACGGCCTCTGTCAGCTGGCCGCCTTCCTCATATCCCACATATCCGGGCGGCGCTCCGATAAGCCTTGAGACGGAATATTTCTCCATATACTCACTCATATCGATACGCACCATGTTCTGCTCATCGTCGAACAGGCTGGCCGCCAGGGCTTTCGCAAGCTCCGTCTTGCCCACGCCGGTAGGTCCCAGGAACAGGAAGGAACCGATCGGCTTGGTCGGGTCCTTGATGCCTGCCTTGGACCGGATGATAGCCTCTGACACCAGAGTCACGGCCTCGTCCTGTCCGATGACTCTCTTGTGCAGCTCATCATCCAGGTGCAGGGTCTTGTTCCGCTCGCTCTCAGTCAGTTTGGCTACCGGAATTCCGGTCCACCGGGACACGATACGGGCGATTTCATCCTCTGTCACTGCCTCATGCACCAGAGAAAGGTCTTCCTTGCTGACTTTTTCCTCCTGTTCCGCCAGTTCTTTCTGCAGCTGCGGCAGTCTGCCGTACTGCAGCTCGGCGGCCTTGTTCAGATCGTAATTCTGCTGAGCCGCCTGAATCTGTTTGTTGATGTCCTCAATTTCCTCACGCAGCTTCTGCAGATGCTCCACGGAAGTCTTTTCGTTGTCCCACTGGGCTTTCTTCGTATTGAATTCGTCCCGAAGATCTGCCAGCTCCTTCTGAAGGTGTTCCAGCCGTTCCTGGCTCAGATGGTCGGTCTCTTTCTTCAAAGCGGCCTCCTCGATCTCCAGCTGCATGACTTTCCGTCTCAGCTCATCCAGTTCGGTAGGCATGGAATCCAGCTCTGTCTTAATCAGGGCACAGGCTTCATCTACCAGGTCGATGGCTTTATCCGGCAGAAAACGGTCAGAGATATAACGGTGGGAGAGAGTCGCGGCAGCCACCAGGGCAGCGTCCGTGATCTTTACGCCGTGGAATACCTCATAGCGCTCCTTTAAGCCACGCAGAATGGAAATAGTATCCTCTACCGTAGGCTCGTCAACCATGACAGGCTGGAAACGGCGCTCCAGAGCCGCGTCCTTTTCAATGTACTGACGGTATTCGTCCAGGGTCGTGGCGCCGATGCAGTGGAGCTCGCCTCTTGCCAGCATGGGCTTGAGCATGTTGCCCGCGTCCATAGCGCCGTCTGTCTTTCCGGCTCCTACAATCAGATGGAGCTCATCGATAAACAGAATGATCTGGCCTTCGCTCTTGCGGACTTCCTCCAGCACCGCCTTCAAACGCTCCTCAAACTCACCCCGGTATTTGGCTCCAGCCACCAGGGCGCCCATATCCAGGGAGAAGATTTTCTTGTTTTTCAGTCCCTCCGGCACATCGCCCCGGACAATACGCTGCGCCAGTCCTTCTACGACGGCTGTCTTGCCTACGCCGGGCTCACCGATAAGAACCGGATTATTCTTTGTCTTACGGGACAGGATCCGGATCACATTGCGGATCTCTGAATCACGGCCGATTACCGGATCAAGCTTCTGTTCCCTGGCCCGTTCTACCAGATCGGAACCGTACTTATTTAATGTATCATAAGTAGCTTCCGGATTGTCGCTGGTCACACGCTGGTTGCCTCTGACTGTGGACAGGGCCTGAAGAAATTTATCCTTCGTAATGCCGTATTCCCGGAACAGTTCCTTTACGGACGGACTGGGATCATTCAGCATGGCGATAAACAAATGCTCCACGGAGACATACTCATCACCCATCCGTTTTGCCACATCCTCTGCGTTTACCAGTACCTTATTCAAATACTGGCCCACATAAGGCTGTCCTCCGGATACCTTTACTCTCTTATTTAAAGCCTGGTCTACTCCGTTCATGAAAAGATTCTGATCGATGCCCATTTTGGCGATCAGCTTCAGAATCAGGCTGTCCTCCTGACGGAGCAGACTCATCAGAAGGTGTTCCTGCTCGATTTCCTGGTTGCCGTACTCATAAGCCAGCTTTTCCAGGTCGTTTACTGCCTGAATAGACTTCTGCGTAAATTTACTGATATTCATAAATCTGACTCCTTTCCTTATATAATACAATTTCGAAATATGCTTCTGAAGGGATGATGCAGCGCACATCCGGCTTCACATATTGAAATGCAGCAATTAAAAAGAAGACCCGGTATCGGATACGATTCATATCTGATACAGGGCCTTGTTCTTTTCTAATCTACTGTATACCACCATTATTCTGAAAATGCAAGTGTTTTTTTCTAAAAATAATATGAAAAATATAAACAAAGGATGAAATATAAAAAAATTGAGAAACAGGGTTGACAAAAGAGAGGCGTAGTGATATTTTAATGTTAGCACTCAGAGGGGCCGAGTGCTAATAGAGAAAAACAAACCAGATTAAAGAAGGTGAAGTGGCAGTATGGAACTGGATGAGAGAAAACAGAAGATATTGGATGCAATCATCCGTACTTATATGGAGACGGGAGAACCCGTAGGCTCCAGAACGATTTCCAAATACTCGGATTTGAATCTGAGCTCTGCCACGATTCGGAATGAGATGTCAGACCTGGAAGAGATGGGCTACATTATACAGCCCCATACTTCCGCAGGACGAATTCCTTCTGATAAAGGATACCGCCTGTATGTGGATCATATCCTGGAAAGTAAAGATCAGGAGATTCAGGAATTCAAGGATCTGATGCTGGAACGGACTGACAAGCTGGAGCAGATGCTGCAGCAGGTGGTTAAGGTCCTGGCCGCCAATACCAATTACGCGACTATGGTTTCCACGCCGGCAGTGAAAGGGAATAAGCTGAAATTTATCCAGCTGTCCAAAGTAAATTCCACTCAGATTCTGGCGGTCATTATGATGGAAGGAAATCTGGTCCGCAATAAGGTCATCGACGTGACGGAGGAGCTGGATCAGGAGACAGTGCTGAAGCTGAATATCCTTCTGAACAGTGTGCTGAATGGACGGTCGATTGAGGAAATCAATCTGGCCATGATTCAGAACCTGAAAGAGCAGGCGGGAATCCACAGCGAGCTGATAGCAAGCGTGATTGACGCCGTAGCGGAAGTGATACACGCGGAGGATGAGGTAAAGATTTATACCTCAGGCGCCACAAATATTTTCCGGTATCCGGAGCTTTCCGATAATGGCAAAGCCAGCGAGATCATCAGTACCTTTGAGGAAAAGCAGGAGCTGACGGATCTGGTAAATCAGACCCTGGAGAACAGTGATAATCAGGGCATTCAGGTGTACATCGGCCAGGAATCTCCGATTCAGGCCATGAAGGACTGCAGCGTGGTGACTGCCACCTATGAATTGGGTGAGGGACTTCAGGGAACAATCGGTATCATAGGTCCCAAGCGGATGGATTATGAAAATGTGCTGAAGACGCTGAAGACGCTGACAGAACAGCTGGATGAGATATATAACAAAAAGAAGAAATAGAGAAAGGGGTAACGACCCGTGGAAGAAAAGGATTTAAAGCAGGAAGACATCCGGAAGGAAGAGCCGGAAGAGACCGTGAAGACGGAGAAGGCTTCCGAAGAAAAGAAGCCGGAGGAAAAGGCAGGCTCCGAAGACAGTGAAAAGGCGGAACAGCCGGAAAAAGCCGAAGAGGAGCCGGATAAAATGAAAAAGAAGAAGAAAAAAGAAAAATGGGAAGAAAGAATCGAGGAGCTGGAGGACCGTGTAAAGCGGCAGATGGCAGAATTCGATAACTTCCGCAAGCGCACCGAAAGGGAAAAATCCCATATGTATGAAGTGGGAGCCAGAGATGTAATTGAAAAGATCCTTCCGGTGGTAGACAATTTTGAGCGCGGCCTGGCAGTGGTCACGGAGGAGGACAAAGCAAATCCTGTGATTGACGGTATGGAAAAGACCTACCGCCAGCTGATGACAGTCCTGACAGACCTGGGAGTCACACCCATTCAGGCTGTGGGCGAGGAGTTCGATCCGAACTTCCATAACGCGGTTATGCATGTGGAGGACGAGGAGCTTGGCGAAAATGTGGTAGCTGAGGAATTCCAGAAGGGTTATATGTATAAGGATACCGTAATCCGCCACAGTATGGTAAAGGTGGCAAATTAAAAAGGCGTGAAAATGAGCAGACGCTCATTTCCATATAAATTCAGTTAAGACAATTATCACACACAGAAAATAAATGAGGAGGTCTCTATTATGAGCAAAATTATTGGTATCGACCTGGGAACAACAAATAGCTGCGTAGCAGTCATGGAAGGCGGTAAACCGGTAGTTATCGCCAATACAGAAGGAGCAAGAACCACACCGTCTATCGTGGCCTTCACAAAGACGGGCGAGAGACTGGTAGGTGAGCCTGCAAAGCGTCAGGCAGTAACGAACTCCGAGAGAACCATTTCCTCTATTAAGAGAGAGATGGGAACCAATTACAAGGTAACAATCGATGGAAAGCAGTATACTCCGCAGGAGATTTCCGCTATGATTCTGCAGAAGCTGAAAGCAGACGCAGAGAACTATCTGGGAGAGAAGGTTACCGAAGCGGTCATCACCGTACCGGCATACTTCAATGACGCCCAGAGACAGGCAACCAAGGACGCAGGAAAGATCGCGGGTCTGGATGTAAAGCGTATCATCAACGAGCCTACAGCCGCGGCTCTGGCTTACGGCCTGGACAATGAGAAAGAGCAGAAGATCATGGTATACGACCTGGGCGGCGGTACCTTCGATGTATCTATCATCGAGATTGGCGACGGCGTTATCGAGGTTCTTGCCACAGCCGGAAACAACCGTCTGGGCGGCGATGACTTTGATAAGAAGGTCGTTGACTACATGCTGGCAGAGTTCAAGCGCACAGAGGGTGTAGACCTGTCCGGTGACAAGATGGCTATGCAGAGACTGAAAGAGGCTGCTGAGAAGGCAAAGAAGGAGCTGTCCTCCGCGACAACTACCAACATCAACCTTCCGTTCATTACAGCTACTTCTGAAGGACCGAAGCATTTTGATATGAACCTGACAAGAGCAAAATTCGATGAGCTGACCCACGATCTGGTAGAGAAGACCGCAGAGCCTGTACAGGCAGCTTTGAGAGACGCTGGCATCACAGCCGCAGACCTTGGAAAGGTACTGCTGGTAGGCGGTTCCACACGTATCCCGGCTGTACAGGATAAGGTAAAACAGCTGACCGGCCATGAGCCCAGCAAGTCTCTGAACCCGGATGAGTGCGTTGCTATCGGTGCTTCTATCCAGGGCGGCAAGCTGGCAGGAGATGCCGGCGCAGGCGATATCCTGCTTCTGGATGTAACTCCGCTGTCACTGTCCATCGAGACACAGGGAGGTATTGCTACACGTCTGATCGAGCGTAATACTACAATCCCGACCAGAAAGAGCCAGATCTTCTCTACTGCTGCTGACAACCAGACAGC
>CALWAZ010000158.1 GCA_944375725.1 uncultured Merdimonas sp.
TTTTATGAGCGAACAACTGAAGGTTCATCTGTAACATGATCCTACACCTCCTTGAATACGATGCTGATGTATGGTTTCCCATAATTTCGTTGAATGTCTGTCAGCCCAAGTACCATGGAATCCATCAGCAGTACAGCTTTCTCAGACAGTTCTTCCGGAAAGGTGCAGCTTAAAAAGCCGTCCTGTTCTTCTCCGGAAAACAGGTCTTCCGTGAAGGCCTCTATGGAATTCAGCGCATTCAGCGTGAGAACGCTGACCGCCGCGCACACAATATCCTGTCCTTCGTCCCCGTATCCGGCATGTCCCGAAACGGTAAAGCCCGCGTACTGATCCGAACTCCTGTATATGGTAACGGTTATCATAACAGCTTACTGTACGGAGATCTTCTCGATCTTAACCGCCGTGTACTGCTGTCTGTGGCCGTTCTTCTTGTGATAACCAGATTTTCTCTTGTACTTGTAAACGATGACCTTCTTTGCCTTGCCGTCACCGATTACAGATGCGGTTACCGTAGCGCCGGCTACTGTCGGTGTACCTACGGTCAGAGTGTCTCCGCCGACTGCCAGTACCTGGTCAAAGCTGTATGTCTCACCAGCTGCTGCACCAAGCTTCTCAACCTTGATCACGTCGCCTTCTGATACTTTGTACTGTTTACCACCTGTTGCAATGATTGCGTACATTCTGTGGCACCTCCTGATTATTTACTCGCCAATTTCGGTGACGCGCTTCTTTTCCTGCCAGCTTTTTCCCGTCCGGAATACCGGACCAGACCAGCTCTGTATGATAAAAAAGCGCATACTTATACCTCGTTGTGCGGCATCCGTAATATAATAGCATGGAGAAAGGCCGGTGTCAAGTAGGCAGCAGAAATTTTATTCCGGAAATCTCCCGGATAAAATAAGCTACCGGGAAGCTTCCCGCTTCAGATTCTCCAGCAGTTTTTTCAGTCCGGCCTCATTTTCTTCATCAGATAATGTGGGATCGCTTGTGAAACGGCTGCAGGGAAGCTCTTCACAGTTTCTGCAGTTTTCCCATCCCTTTTCATTGACACAGCAGTCGTATACCGCGCAGCAGTCCTGGTTCAGATACTGTGTCCAGAAAACTCTGCCTTTGATTTCACGGCAGCCCGCGCAGTCAGATGGGAAGCGCGGACATTCCACGCACCGGGCCCCGCAGGGTGAGGGAAGATAGAAATCATCCTTCCAGAACCACCATTTGTATTTCTGAGGATCGGGGATTTCCGTATTCACATAGTATTCCACTGCCCGGTAAAGATAGAGCTGGCAGCGATCCAGGATACATCCCCGCAGGCGGCACTCTTCCTCATAAAGCTCCTCTGCTTTCTTCCCCCGCAGGGAATCAATCGTTGTGTAACCCATGGCAGTCAGATCCTGCTCTGTCTGTTTCCCCACATTAGGAATCTTCCTCAGCTCACTCATATTCATTTCTCCTCGTATTTTCTGTCGGTTTTTAGCGGCCGCAGAGGCCGCACCGATAACGGTATGCGCCTGTGTCCGAAATTATAGAAAAACGTATTTTTTCAGTCGGTCAAAAGCTTCCACAACCAGGCTGTGGGGAAGAGCCAGATTCATGCGGATATGGCAGCTGCCGTGGAAGGGACGGCCATCCTGCCAGATTACGCCCACCTCAAAGCCCGCCTTCTGCAGAGCTTCAATCTCGGTGTGATGCTCCCGGCACCAATCCGTACAGTCCAGAAACAGCATATAGGTGCCCTGGGGTACCGTGGTGCTGACCCCCGGAAAGTTTTCCCGGATAAAAGAAACAGCGTAATCGATATTTTCCTTCAGAACCTGGCGGAGCTCATCCAGCCACTCCGCCCCTTCCGGGCTGTATGCAGCGATCAGGGCATGCATGGAAAGCACATTCATGGAATTGTAGTGAGCAGCGGCGCCCGCCTTTGTAATGCGGTCTCGGAGAACCGGATTGTATATTACATGATAAGAGCCCACAAGTCCGGCCAGATTAAATGTCTTTGAGGGCGCATACAAAGCGATTGTGCGCATTCTGGCGTCATCCGACACCATCTGCGTGGGAATATGACGATATCCGGGCATAGTCAGATCCGCCCAGATCTCATCGGAAATCACATACACATCATATTTCCGGTACAGCTCCATCAGCTTCTGTATCTCCCATTCTTCCCACACACGTCCAGCTGGATTATGGGGAGAGCAGAAAATGGCTGTATGAATCTTCCCGCCGGAAAGCTTCTCTTCCAGATCCGCGTAATCCATTCTCCAGATACCCTCTTCATCCTGAATCAAGGGATTCAGAACAAGCTTCCATCCATTATCCTCCGCGCAGTGGGTAAAACCAATATATGTGGGAGACTGAATGACGATGGAATCTCCCGGCTGGCACAGAATACGCAGGGCGCTGACTACCCCTCCCAGAACGCCATTCTCATATCCGATGCATTCCGCTGTAAGGCCTGTGGTTCCGTACCGTTTTTCATGCCACCAGATAATATTGTCAAAATAAGCCTTGAGAGGACGGAAATATCCGTAAGCCGGATGGCCGGCCCGCTCCGCAAGCGCCTTCGGGATCGCCGGGACAGTAGGAAAATTCATATCCGCCACCCACATGGGAATCACGGAAAAACCGTCCCGTATGCGGATTCCCTGATAAGCGCCCTCCCCGGAATGAGGAAGATCCACTGCTATGGCATCCCTGCCCAGCCGATCCATAACCGTTGTGAAATCGTATTTCATAGTTCCTCCACTATCCTTTCACCAAAATGCATATCCGTTTTTTCAATACTCTGAAGCATTTGTCATTCTCTCCGGCTTTTTAGGAGAGAGCACTGGGCCTGCCGCAGACAGCCCCGCCGCTGTACACCTGCTCAAAAAGCGTCTTCTGCTTTTTCTGCCGCGTAATCTCCACCAGCCCCAGCGCCGTCATATCCACCAGCGTAGTCTTCACCGGATCCTGTCTCAGCTGTGAAGCCAGATAATCCATCAGTTCCTTCTGTGCTTCCGGCGTCTCCATGTCAATGAAATCCACGATGATAATGCCGGACAGATTCCGGAGGCGCAGCTGCCTTGCGGTCTCCGCGGCGGCCTCCTTATTGATTTTGAGGAAAGTATCCTCTTTCTTTTTATGCCCCTGATACTTTCCGGTATTGATATCAATCACTGTAAGCGCTTCCGTAGGCTGAATCACCAGATAACCGCCGGATTTCAGCCAGACCCGTTCCTTTAAGGCATCTTCCAGCGCCTTTGCTATGCCGTAGAAGCTGTTTAATGACGGGGCTGTTTCTTCGTAGAACTGAAGTTTTTCCAGATCCTCCGGCTGGTTTTCTTCAAGCCAGGCAGAAAGCTGCCGGTAAATCTCCCGGTCATCTGTCAGAATCCTGGAAAACCGGTTTTGAGGAAGATTTCGTATCCTTGCCGCGTAAGCAGGCGGCTCCCGGTATACCAGGGAGAAACAGGACTGGTTTTTCCCGGTTTCCAGAGTCCTGCGGGCAAGAGCCGACAGGCGGGAAAGCTCCTCTTTCAGCTCTTCCTCCCCGGCTCCGGCCGCGTTGGTGCGGACGATGATACCGAAGCCGCCCGCAAGAAACGGCTCTGCGATCTCCCGCAGCCGCTGGCGCTCCGCCCTGTCAAGCTTTGCGGAAATACCCAGGCCCTTTTTTCCTGTGGTCAGCACCAGATACTTTCCGGCAAAGCTCAGATTGGAGGTGACGGTGGGCGCCTTGGTCTTCACTGCCTCGCGGCTCACCTGGACAAGCAGTTCATCTCCGGAAACCAGCTTTTTGTTTTTTTTCGGGGAAGTGTAAAAGGGCGTCTCATTTTCCGTCAGAGAATAATAGCAAAGCATTCCATCTGCGATTTCCACAAAGGCCGCATTGATATTTGAGAGGATGTTTTTCACTTTTCCCACATAAATATTGCCCAGCAGTGAGCCGGAAGCCGCGCCGGCGGGCTGGCAGGACAGCTCCGCAGCCCGTCCCTGTTCATAGAACGCGCTTACGATCTGTTCCTGCCCCCGGACCGGAAGCCGCGTCACCAGAAAAGTTCCCTGTTCTTCCACCCCTTTAAAACTCCTCTCCCAGATCTTCCAGACTGACGAAACGGGGCTCCTTGGCTGCGCCCGCGGCCGCGTACAGATCCTTTCTGTGGATCAGAAGGGCAAATTCCGGAAGGGCAAAGCCTGCGTATGCCGCAAAGGCTTCCAGAACCAGCTCCGGCTTTACATTATCGGCGCTTCCGGAGGAAAGCCGCAGGAAGACGCAGGGCGCTCCGTCCTCGTCCCGTCTCCATTCCGCCTGATAGATCAGCGGTTTCAAATCCAGTTCCCGCTCACCCTTCTTTGTCTTTTTCACTACGGTCACAGCCGCCTGTCCCAAAAAGGCCTCCCAGAGCTTTTCCGGGTTTTCGGGAAGAATCGAAGGATCCCGGAAACGCACCTCATAGTCAGCCGCTGCCACAAGAGACATGGCATTGGAAGCCTTATCCTCTGGAATTCTGCGGAAAGAAAGAACCTCTACGCCCTCCGTCATCACTGCGTTCAGACGCTGGACAGCCGCCTGGGAAGACAGCTCATTTCCAATCTCGATATCCAGGTATTCGCCGTCACTGGTCAGTCCCACGCCCAGAGGAGAGGCAAATGACATAATCATATGGGGGCTGAAGCCGCTGGAATAACAGATGTCAATGTCCGCTCTGCGCATGGCTTTCTGGAAATAGCGCATGAGATCCAGGTGGCCGATGAATTTCATAATACCATATTTACGAAATTTGATACGGATTTTCATGCTTCATTTCCTCCTTCCTTTACCTTCTGTGCGTTCGGAGCAGCGCAGTCCTGCTTCTGACTTCTGCTGCCGCTTCCAGGGCACACGCCTGTGTGATAGCGTGCTGCTCCGCAGCCCTGGCACTGGGCCAGACAGTTGGGAGTAACCGTCTCTTCATGGGCTCTCTCCCATTCCTTCAAAAGGAATTTCTTCGTCACTCCAATATCAATGAAATCCCAGGGGAACACTTCGTCCGTGCCTCTGTGCCGCGTGGTGTAGAAGGAAGGATCGATGCCTGCCTCCTGAAATGCTTCCAGCCAGAGCTCATTATGGAAGTGCTCACTCCAGGAATCAAAAAGACAGCCCTTTTCATAAGCCAGGCGCAGAGCTCTGGATACCTTTCGATCTCCGCGGGCGAAAATGCCCTCCAGCACCGTCACATCTGCTTCATGCCAGTTGTATTTGATGCTTTTTCGGTTCAGCTGTTCCTTGATCTCCATATTCACTGTATGAGCCTTCTCCAGAAATTCCTCCCGGGTACACATGCGGGCCCACTGGAAAGGCGTAAACGGCTTCGGCACAAAGAAGGAGGTGCTGACAGTAATCTGGCATTTGCCATTCCGCTGATCCTTCGGGATTTCGTAGTAGCGGCGGGCGATTTTTTCAGCCAGATGAGCGATTCCTTTCTGATCCTCCTCCGTCTCTGTGGGCAGTCCCAGCATAAAATAAAGCTTCACCTTATTCCATCCGCCCTCGAAGGCCTGGCCTGCTCCTTCCAGAATGACCTCCTCGGTCAGCCCCTTGTTGATCACGTCGCGGAGACGCTGGGAACCGGCCTCCGGCGCAAAGGTCAGGCTGCTTTTGCGCACGTCCTGCACCTTGCTCATCACATCCAGAGAAAAAGCGTCGATACGCAGGGAGGGCAGAGAAATATTGACGCCCTTATTTCCAAAGGTATCGATCAGAAAGGTCACCAGCTCCTGAAGCCGGGAATAATCACTGGAGCTTAAAGAGCTCAGGGAAATCTCCTCATGTCCTGTGCTTTCCAACATCTTAAGCGCCGCGTCCTCCAGCATTTCCAGCGACCGCTCCCTGGTGGGACGGTACAGCATACCGGCCTGACAGAAACGGCAGCCCCGGATGCAGCCCCTCTGAATCTCCAGCACCACCCGGTCCTGGGTCACCTTGATAAAGGGAACCAGGGGCTTTTGGGGGTAATAGGTATGCGTCAGATCGGTTACTACCTGTTTTTCCACCTTCCGGGGCGCATGAGGATTCACCGGTTCCATGGAGGCGATCGTTCCGTCCTCGTGATAGGAAATCTCGTAAAAGGAAGGGACATAAATACCGGGAATCTCAGCAGCCCGTTCCAGAAATTCCTGACGGCTTCCGTTTTTCCGGCGCACTTCCTTATAAGCGTCAATCAGGGCAAAATAGGAAGTCTCACCCTCTCCGATATAAAAGAGATCAAAAAATTCCGCCAGAGGCTCCGGATTCACCGCGCAGGGGCCGCCGCCGATGACGATTGGGTCCTCCCAGGTACGCTCCACAGCGTTTAAGGGAATTCCGCTCAAATCCAGAACCTGGAGAATATTGGTATAACACATCTCATACTGCAGGGTAATTCCCAGAAAATCAAAATTTCTCACCGGATCCTGGGATTCCAGCGCAAACAGAGGGATATTCTGTTCTCTCATAATCCGATCCAGATCAGTCCAGGGAGAGTACACTCTCTCACACCAGACATCCTCCCGCTGATTGAACATATCGTAGAGAATCTGAATTCCAAGATGGGACATACCAATTTCGTACACATCTGGGAAGCACATGCAGAATCTCACATCCACCTTCTCGGGATCTTTCATGACGGCGTTGATCTCATTCCCGAGATACCGCGCCGGCTTATCAATTCGTAACAAAATTTCATCGTTTAAAGCTAATTTTTTCACGTTTCTACACCTTGTTTTTGCGTAATTTATACAATTTCAATTTTCTAAAAATTGAATGTTTTTGAGTTTCCAAGTCCTTAAAACAGGACCATTTCAGCAGGCTTTTTTGCGCCGCCTGCCTCTTCTTTTATTTTATCCTCTCCTTTCTTCATACAGGAAACAGAGAATCTGATCATTCGTATCAAATTGTACTATAGGTGTCCATGGATGTCAAAACATACTCTTATAATAATAAAGAAAAGGTGCAAATTCCATTGTATATTCAGAAATAGAGTGTATAATAAAAATCGACATAATTTTTCAAATATTTATCAAGGGGGGAATTTGTATGCAACCTTATAACAACGCTGCTTCCGGACTTAAGAACATGTTCATTGCAGAAATTGGAATCATCATCTGCTCTGTAATTGCGGTCATTCCGCTTCTTGGATTCATTGGAGGAATTGGCTCTCTTGTATTTCTGGTCATTTCCCTGATCGGATTAAACAGCGCAGGAAAGGACATCGAAGGCTGCAGGAACGCATTTACGCTTACGATTGTGCAGCTCATTATCAGCGTCCTCAGCGGTTTCTTTGGAACCGGATTCCTGAGTACTGTTTTAGCCATAGTAAATGATATTCTGGCTCTTCTGATTGTCCGCTCTGTATGCTTGTCAGTAGCAGACGTCATGGACAGCCTGGGGCATCAGGAGATTGCGGGAAAAGGAAGGACAGTCTGGCAGATCAATCTGGTCTGCTATGTGATCACTATCATACTTTCCATCATCGCCATCATACCTCTGCTTGGAGTGGTGCTGGCGGCTTTTGGAGGAATAATCACCGGAATCTTATCCCTGATTGCCTCAATCCTCTATATGATTTTCTTATCAAAGAGCTATAAAGTGCTGGAAGCCTGACATAATCCCCCGGGAATCATTCCCGGGGGGATTTTATTTGCTGTCTATTTCAGAAATCTTGCTTCCCAGGCATATTCAAGAAGGGTATCAATCTCTTTATCTGTAAACCGGAATACCTCCCGCATCAGCTCCAGCTCTCTGCAGAGGCTGGTATCGGAAATTGTCATATTGTCGGAATTGACAGTTACCCGCACGCCTGCGTCAAAGAGACGGCGGATGGGATGATCTTTCAGGGAAGGCACGGCTCCGATTTGATAATTGCTGGTGACGCAGACCTCCAGAGTCACCTTCTTTTCCACCAGTTCCTCTATGAGGGCCGGGTCACTGGCAGCTGCAATACCGTGGCCGATGCGCTTTGCGCCATAGGAAAGAGCTGTCCGCATGCTGTCCGGTCCGGCGGCCTCTCCGGCGTGGATGGTCACAGGAAGTCCATATTCTTTCACCCTTGCGAAGACAGGCCCGAACATCTCTGTGGGATACAGGGATTCAGCTCCTGCCAGATCCACAGCGCATACCACATCCCCCAGATATTTTCTGGCCGTCTCTACCGTATCCAGATTTAAGGCTTCATTGGCAGAACCACGCATACAGCATAAGATCAGGCCCACCCGGATGGAGGGATACAGCTCCATAGCTCTTTTTGCTCCCCGGACAGAGGCTTCCGTCACCTGATCCTGGGTGAGCCCCTTTTGAAGAGACTGCTGGGGCGCAAAACGGATTTCCGCGTAGGATACACCTTCCTTCGCCAAATCTTCAACCAGCTCGAAGGTGGTCCGTTCCAGTGCGTCCTCCTCCTGAAGAACCAGCAGAGGCAGATCGAACCGCTCCAGAAATTCATGAAGGCTTGTGCAGTCCTTCGGGGCCCTCATTTTTAGCTGAAGCTCCTCAAAGGAAGCCGCGGGAAGGGCGATCTGCTTTTCCCGGGCAAGCTCCCATACTGTCTCCGGCCGCAGGGAACCGTCCAAATGTAAATGAAGTTCTGTTAACTTGCGCAATTTTTTACTCCTCTCTGACAGACAAGGGGGCAGAACGCCCCCTTGCTGTTTTTTGCTTATTTTTTCTTATCCGCTTCCCGGAACTGTCTGTTCTTTTTCCGCTGTTCCATCGCAAAGCAGTAAATGGTATAGGCGATGACGATAATGAGATAAGGCATCAGCTGAATAAACTGCAGCGGAATGGAGGAAGACTGAAGATAATTCGCCATACTCTGACAGAAGCCAAAGAGCAGGGAAGCCAGCATGCCTACCACTGCGTTTCCAGCCGCGATAGCCTGAGTGGCCAGAGCGATATATCCCCGGCCGGCAGTCATACCGGAGGAGAACAGGCTGACATATCCCATGGAAAGGAAAGCGCCCGCCATTCCTGTCAGAATGCCGCTGATGCTCAAAGCTATGTATTTTACCTTCTTTACAGAGATTCCCACGGACTCTGCCGCGTCGGGAGACTCTCCCACCGCCCGGATATGCATGCCCAGACGGGTGTATTTAAACATATACCAGATCACCACCACAAGAATCAGTCCCGCGTAGGTGAGAATATGGTGGCCGGAAAGAATCGTTCCAATCACCGGAATATCCTTCACCAGAGGGATTGTGACGCTGGGCAGAGTCAGAGAAGGCAGGGATGTGGAAGCTCCCTTTTCTCCTGTGAGCAGATACAGTACAAAAATGGTCGCTCCGGAAGCAAAGGTGTTCAGTGCGATTCCGGAAATGACAGAATTGGAGTTCAGCTTCAGGACGAAATACGCCAGAATGCTGCTGACCACAAACCCGGAGAAAACAGCTCCCAGAAAACCTATCAGAGCGCTCTGGGTAAAGGCGCTTACCACCACGCCTACGAAAGCGGAAATCAGCATGGTTCCTTCCAGGGCGATGTTATTGGTTCCCGAACGGGATGCCACCATGGCGCCCAGAGTGGTAAGGAGCACCGGCGTAGCGCTTCGGAACATGGCAAAGTAAAAATCCGGAAGACTTAATGTTCTTAAAATATCCTGCAGTACATCCATTTTCTACACCTCCCCGCCAAGTGCTTGTTTCGCTTCCCGGCGCTGTTTCCAGCCGGACATGAAGCGCTCTGCCGTGACAAACAGAATCAATACCGCCTGAATGATGGACACCAGCTCGTTCTGTACGTCGGAACGGCGGGACATCAGATCAGCGCCTACCCGGATATAAGCCAGGAAAAAGGCAGCAAAGGGAACCATTTTCGGATTGTTTCCCGAAAGAATCGCGATGATGACGCCGTCCCAGGCATAAGACGGAGAATCCTGCCAGTTGAACCGCTGGTACATGCCCATCTGCTCCACGGAGCCGCCCAGGCCCGCCACCGCGCCTGCCACCACCTGAGTCAGAATAATGACCTTAGCGGTATTGATGCCGGAGTACTTCGCAAACTGAGGATTGCTTCCGGCTACCCGGATCTCGTAACCGAACCGGGTCTTAAATACCAGAAGGTACAGCACAATCACCACGCCGATGGCAATCAGATAGCCCAGATGGAAGTTGGTCCGGTCCAGAAGCACCGGCAGGCTGGCTGTCTCCGCGTATTTTCTGGAAGCAAAGGCGCCCGCCTCCCGGTCTGCCAGAAACTTGGTGATTGTGTAGATTCCCAGATAATAAAATACATAGTTCAGCATCAGGGAGGTTACCAGCTCATTGGTATGGAAATATACCTTTAAAAGAGCCGGGATGCTTCCGATGATTCCGCCGGTTACCGCGGCGGCAATCATGATAACGATCGGATGCACGCCATAGGGAAGGGCTGCTTCAATGGCCAGAGCCGCGGTCACCACGCCTCCTGTATAAAGACAGGCATCGGAAATCATGGAGAAGTTGCCTGACTTAAAGACCAGTCCCAGGGCAAGTCCCGTAAAGATCAGGGGGACACTGCTGGAAAACACCTCAAAGAAATGGCGCTTTGACTGAAGAGGCCCCAGAAACAGATTGAAAATCGCTGTTCCCGGCTCCTTGCTTACCAGTAAAATAATGACAACCGATACTGCGATTGCAATAGCAAATGCGCACAGAAGACGGACAGCTGTAAACTTTTTACTCACAGTACGCACCTCCTATTCTTTCTCTGGAATCCTCTTTTACGCCCAGCATATAAAGACCCAGTTCGTTTTCCGTCGTTTTCTTTACATCATCAATATAACCTACGATTTTTCCCTCATGCATGACCACAATGGCGTCGCTCAAGGAAAGAATCTCACTCAAATCCGCCGATACCAGAAGAATCGCTTTTTTCTTGCTGCGCATGTCCACAATCTTCTTCCGGATAAACTCAATGGCACCCACATCGATACCGCGGGTAGGCTGGTTCATAATCAGAAGATCCGCGTCATAATCGAACTCCCGGCCTACGATGAGCTTCTGCACATTTCCTCCTGACAGCTCCGACACGGCCTGTTTGGAACTTTTATATTTCACCAGAAATTCCTTCAGAATCCGGTTGGTAAACGCGCTGACCTTCTTTTTGTCGATCAGTCCATGGGATTTCAGCTGCCTGGTATAATAAACCTTGGAAATCGTATTGTCTTCCAGAGAAAGCTTGGGAGCGGATCCGTATTTCAGCCGGTCCTCCGACACATGGGAGATTCCGGCCTCCTGGCGCGCCCGCACGGAAGCATGGGAAATATCCTGTCCTTTCAGCGTAATGGTTCCATGCTGCTGCCTTAAGGTGCCCACAATGGCCTCCACCAGCTCTGACTGGCCGTTTCCATCGATTCCGGCGACGCCGAGAATCTGTCCCTGGCGGATGGAAAAGGACACATGGTCCAGACGGGTCTTTCCAAAGTAATCCACGTACACCAGATCCTTTACGGAAAAGATATTCTTCCCGTAATCTGCTTCTTCCTTTTCGATGTCCAGGCTTACGTTTCTTCCTACCATCAACCGGGATATTTCCTGCTCATCCAGATCGGCGATATCATAGGTTCCCATGGTTCTGCCGTCCCGGAGAATGGTCATCCGGCTGCACAGAGCCTTTACTTCATTCAGCTTGTGGGAAATGAAAATGATAGTATGCCCGTTTTCCCGCAGCAGCTTCAGCTGCTCAAACAGTTCTTCCGTCTCCTGAGGCGTCAGCACTGCCGTGGGCTCGTCCAGAATCAGAATATGGGCTCCCCGGTAAAGAGCCTTCAAAATCTCCAGCTTCTGCCGCATGGCCAGCGAAATATCCTCCACTTTCTCATTGGCTTCCACCTTCAGATTGTACTTGTCTGACAGTTCCTTTGTGATCCGTACCGCTTCTTTCCGGTCCACCTTCAGAGTGTTTCCTGTCTCAGCGCCGAGGATCAGATTTTCAGCCACAGTCATGGATGGCACCTGCATGAAATGCTGATGGACCATTCCCAGACCGGCCGCGATGGCGTCACTGGAAGAGGAGAAATGTACTTCCCTGCCATCCACAAAAATCTGTCCTTCCGTAGGCGCAAGCATTCCGAAAAGCATCTTCATCAGCGTGGATTTTCCGGCACCGTTTTCTCCTACCAGCGCATGGATTTCTCCTCTTCTGACTTCCAGATTGACATTGTGGTTCGCCACAACGCCGCCGGGATATACCTTTGTAATATTCCGGGCTTCAAGAATATTTTCCTGCTCCATAAGTTATCCTCCGTGATTAAGAAAAATCTCCTGCTTTTGACAGCAGGAGATTTTTCAGGTTCCTTTATCATTTACTGAGCACTGTCAATAATCTCGTTCAATGTAGCCTCGTCCATACCATAGGCGGTATTTACTTCAATCTCTCCGGAAATGATCTTATCCTTAGCGTCATTTACTGTGTTCTGGATATCCTCCGGCACGATGGACTGATAGATCTCATTGTCCGCAAGTCCTACCACACCGTCCTTCAGACCCAGGATCTCATAGGTTCCATAGGGCAGCTCGCCTGCGATGGATTTCTTGACAGCATCCACAAGGCTGTCTCCCACGTTCTTGATAGCGGAGGAAACGATGTAGTTCGCCTCTTCCTGTCCCTCATAGGCCAGGGCCTGGTCAGAGTCCACACCGATTACATATCTCTGGCTCTCCGCAGCCGCCTCGATGACACCTACAGAAGCAGGTCCTGCCGCTACGAATACACAGTCAGCGCCGGAGGAGTACTGAGTCAGCGCCAGCTCCTTTGCTGTGGCCGAGTCTACATAGGATCCCACATAGGAAACCATAACCTTGATATCCGGGTTGATGAACTGAGCGCCCTGGATATAGCCTACCGCAGAGTCATTGATAACCACTGCCGTATCTCTGGCTCCCACAAAGCCGATAACCGCGTCCTCGTTGGCGTACTCTGCGTCAGAGGTGGTCAGGCTTGCTGCCAGCACACCGGCAAGGAACGCGCACTCGTTCTGCTTGTAGCTCATGGAATATACATTGCTCAGATCGCCCAGTGTATAGTCCACATCTGTGTCAAAGATAATGTAATGCTTGTCCGGGTACTCCTGAGCCACCTGCTCGGTGATCTCCTTCATGTCCCAGAGGCCTGTGATGATGATATCGGCGTCAGACTCGGAAGCGTCCAGCATGGAGCCCTCCCATTTGGTCTTATCTGTGCCCATCTCAATCATCTCTACCTCAACCTGATCGCCCATCTCATCCATCAGGCGCTCCATGCCTGCATGAGCGGAATCGTTGAATGCCTTATCACCGAAAGAACCGGTAATCAGAAGCGCTACCTTTACTTTATCACCGGTGGATTCTGCCGTCTGGCTGTCCTCAGTTGTCTCAGTGTCATTGGTCGCGCCGGTATCACTGCCGCTTCCGCCGCAGCCTGCCAGCAGGGAAACGGTCATTGCCGTCACCAGGAAAGCAGAGATCAGTTTCTTTTTCATAATACATCATTCTCCTTTTTGTACATAGTAGATTTATTTAAACTATCAAGAGTATCAAGATAGTCTTTTCTGCTCATAACCGGATGGAACGCCTCTTTGATTTTCCAGGCAGCCGCTCCGTTTTCAGCCAGAAGTTCTTCCACAGTATCAGCAAAATAGTGAGCCGGTACGCAGTAGGCCTGCTCCGGATCCGCTGTCTTGAAATCTTTGCCGTGGGTGCTTCCGGAAAAACCGGCCACACCGATTTCCACTGTGGGCCACATCAGGGAAATATCTCCCATATCACCGGAGGCAAAGCCGTGTGTTCCCTGGGCGATAAGCTCCGGCTCCATATAATCCAGAATATGCTTCTTTACCAGCTCCGTCAGGTTTTCATCCTGATGAAGCGGGAAGTATCCCGGTGTATCCTGAATCTCCAGATCGCAGCCGATGGCAAAGGCTCCCGCTCTCAAGGCCCGGTCCACCTTTTTGTCGGTTTCCAGAATCGCCTTTACAGTCTTGGCCCGCACATACATTTCCAGCTGGGTCCGGGAAGGAATGGTATTGACCGTCTGGCCGCCCTCCTGCATAATGAAATGCACCCGGATAGCGTCCTCTGCCCGGAAAGTCTCCCGCAGGAAATTGATTCCCGTCATGGCCAGATTTGCCGCGTTCAGCGCATTGATGCCATCTTCCGGATTCGCGCCCGCATGGGCCGCCTTCCCGGTAAAAATCGCCCGTTTCTGAATAAATCCGTTTAACCCTGCCCCGATCTCAGCATGGTATCTGGTCATATCCAGCCCCATGGCATGGCAGGACAGCATAATGTCAATATCATCAAACACACCTGTGGCAATCATCTCCTGCTTTCCGGAAGGATGATGGAGCTTTCCTTCGGCAATCAGGCTCTTGCGGTAATCCATATCGCAGAATTCCTCTCCCGGTGTCACAAGCAGCGTCACTTTTCCGCAGAGGTCCTCCAGCATACCGGATTCCTTAATGGCAAGAAACAGGCTCATCATCACGCCCAGCTGCGCGTAATGGCCGCAGGTATGGGCCGCGTAATCCCCTTCATGGGCATAGGGATGTCCTAGAGTGGGAACTGCGTCAAATTCCGCGATCAGACCGATATTCGGGCCCGGTTTACCAGAATCCAGACATGCGGTAATTCCGGTATACGCCGCGTCCTGATGAGGAATACCCGCTTTATCCAGCACCTCAATGGCCTTCCCGCGGCTGCGGAATTCCTTAAAACCCAGTTCCGGATGCCGGTAAATATCCTCACTCATCTCAATCATTTTCGGCAGAATCTCATTCAGTTTCTCATGAACTGATTTCATTAAAATCATCTCCCAAGCAAGTACGTCATCTATATATATTAATCGGTAAGGACAGTTACTGTCAAGAAAAAAGTCAAAGAACTATTTTCTGATCCTAAAAGAGATGCCATAGTCCATGCAGATAACGGCACCCCCTCTTAACAAATAGTTTGTATCTCTATTCTATAATAAATATAAAGCATATCCTGGAATTACGGAAGCCTATCTGCCAAACAAGTCGCTGTGTGACCCAGTGCGGGCCAGTGTCAAAACCAGCACATCATCCTCTATACGGTAGATGAGCAGCCAGTCCGGGAGGATGTGGCATTCCCGATGGCCCACCCAATCACCGGACAAATCATGGTCGCGGTTCTTCTCTGGCAGCGGTTCGCCCATCGCCAGCAGCTCCACGACCTGTTCCAGCAATTCGATTTTTAAGCCACGCTTGATGGCCCGTTTGTAATCCTTCTTAAATCCGGTTGTGTATTTGACGGTGTACTTTGTTTTCCTCATTTTTTCAGATCAGCAAACAACTCGTCAAGATCATTATAGCCCTTTACAGACGGATCTTTTGCAATCCTTTCCGCTTCCAGCATGGCAGCAATCGTTTCCTTGTTGGGCTGTTCCAGCTTCACTTCAAAGGGAATGCCGCCTTCACGAAGCGACTGGCGCACGAAAATGTTGAACGCCGTAGATAAATTCATGCCAAGTTCCGTAAACAGGGCATCGGCCTGTGCCTTTAAATCCGCATCCATGCGAATACTGATGTTTGTGGTATTTCCAGCCATATCATCAACCCCTTTCTGCTGATACTTTTAGTATATATCATTTGCACGAAGAAAACAATACTTTGCACGAATATTTGCCTATAAATTCATTGCATGAGGTATGGATAAATTTAGGAGCAGACATGACTCGCATGAGCCACGCCTGCTCCTGTTTGGAACTACCCGTTTCCCGATAGTCCTTTTCTGACATATGTGCAATTATGCAGTTTTCATATAATAATATTTTTATCAATGCATCAGAGAATCCACACTGTTCTGAAGTGCCTGCTTTGCGTCCCGGATCTCGGAAAGCTCTGCCTCCGTCACCTTTTCCAGCCGGCACTTTCCTACAAGCTTTTGAAGTCTTGCGCTGTCCGCTTTAATCTGTTTCTTGGCAGCCCGGTCCAGGGTCTTTCCGGCGTTCTTCAGATTTACCTCTGTCTCATTACACAGTTTTCTTGACTCATCGAGAAGCTCAATGGCATCCCGGCGGATCTGATCCTGGCCGGCATAGTTCTGGGCATCCCGGATGGCCTGTTCGATCTCTGCCTCTGACATTCTGTCATCCGCTGTGATTACGATAGACTGCTCCTTTCCGGTATCCAGATCCTTTGCGGATACCTTCAGAATACCGTTTGTATCGATGTCAAAAGTCACTTCGATCTGGGGCACTCCCGCAGGAGCCGCTTTGATACCTTTCAACTTGAATTTGCCGATGCTCTTGTTGTCCCGGGCCATAGTCCGCTCACCCTGCAGCACGTTGATTTCCACGCTTCTCTGATAAGGAGCCGCTGTGGAAAATATCTGAGAATAGCGGATCGGAAGGGTCGTGTTGCGCTCGATGACACGGGTAGCCACGCCGCCCACAGTCTCAATGGAAAGGCTCATGGGCGTTACGTCAAGAAGCAGAAGCTCCTGTCCTGCCGCCGTCAGCGCATTTCCCTGCAGGGTGCTTCCCAGTATAGCGGCTCCCTTTGCCACACATTCATCGGGATTGATGTTCTTGGATGGCTCCTTCCCGGTCAGCTCCCGCACCTTTCTCTGAACAGCCGGAATTCTCGTGGAACCGCCCACCAGAAGCACCCGGTTCAGCTCAGAAGCTGCCAGTCCTGCGTCATTAAGAGCGTTCTTCACAGGCTCTGCGGTCTTTTCAATCAGATCCCAGACCAGCTCCTCAAACTTCGCCCTCGTCAGTGTCATATCCAAATGGAGCGGCGCTCCTTTATACTGAGTCAGATAAGGCAGAAGAATCTGAGAGCTTTCCGTGGCGGACAGTTCCTTCTTTACCTGTTCTGCCGCGTCCCTGAGCCGCTGCATAGCCGCGAAATCACTGGTCAGATCCACATGCTGTTCAGCCTTAAATTCCTTTACCATCCAATCGATAATTCTCTGATCAAAGTCATCGCCGCCCAGATGATTGTTTCCGGCGGTGGCCAGTACTTCGATGACGCCTTCTCCGATCTCAATGACAGATACATCAAAGGTACCTCCGCCCAGGTCGTAGACCATGACCTTCTGAGGCTCTCCATGGTCGAGACCATAGGAAAGAGCCGCGCTGGTGGGCTCATTGATGATTCGCTTTACCTCAAGTCCCGCGATTCGTCCCGCGTCCTTGGTGGCCTGCCGCTGAATATCATTAAAATAAGCGGGCACGGTAATCACGGCTTCTGTCACCGGCTCTCCCAGGAAGTCTTCTGCGTCCTTCTTCAGCTGCATCAGAATCATGGCACTGATAGTCTGGGGATTATATTCAGTCCCATCAATGCGGATACTCCATTTCGTTCCCATGTGCCGCTTCACAGAGCTGATCGTCCGCTCCGTGTTCGTCACTGCCTGTCTGCGGGCTGCCTCGCCCACCAGTCTCTCTCCGTTTTTGGTAAAAGCCACAACGCTCGGAGTCGTAGTGGCCCCGGAAGAAGATGGAATAATCACCGGTTCATTATTCTCCACCACCGAAACACAGCTGTTTGTCGTACCCAGATCAATTCCAATTACCTTGCCCATATCTTTTTGTCACTCCTGTATCATAAAATAAATTCCTGATTTTAGAAATTAGTTTTATCATAGCAGACCAGATGGGAGTGTCAATGGATTTTATAGTTTCTTAATTCTTTTTAGGGTCTTTTTACCGGAAGCCAGACCTCACAGCGGGTCTTCTCCGGATTTTTCATCACCGTTCTCCCATCCGGTTTATCTTGATCAGGCCTGCCGCAAACAGCCCAAGAAAAACGGCCGCGTCCACAGCAAGAACTGCCGCGATGCTTTTCATCAGACCATGAAGATACAGCAGCGTAAATAATTCTACCGACAATGCTACAAAGCACAGAAAATTTGACAGATACTCCGTGATCATCCTGCCATAAAGCTCATTTATAAATTTCCCATACAGCACCGGCCGCAGCAGAAAGCGGATCAGAAAGCAGGCTGCCGGATATAAAAAAATAAACACCTTCCCTGCCGAAGAGGAAACTGCGCCTCCGCTCCACTGAATTGGGATACGTGGGGGCAGGACGGGATAAGAAAAAATACTGAGCAGCAGACATAATACCGTCAGAGCCGCCCAGACGGCGAAGCTTCCCCACAGGGAAAGAAATCCTGCGGAATCCAGCAGGAATATCTTTCTGTTTTTCTTCCAGTATCCGGATACATCCGAGGTATAATCCTCGATCCGCAGAGAAGCAAAAGAAGGGGCTTTTGCGCGCAGGATCTCTCTGCATAATTTCTCCGCCGAAGCCAGCTCTGTGATCTGCCCGGCCAGTTTTTCTTCCCGTTCTTCCAGCACCGGACCCAGTTCCTTTTCTCCCCGGGCCAGCGCCCGAATATCTTCAATAGAAACTCCAAGAGTCCGCAGGAAAGCAATCTTCCGGATCTGTTCCACATCTTCTTCCGAGTAATCCCGGTATCCATTGGTTTCGTTCCGGGAAGGAGCAATCAGTCCTTCCTTTTCATAAAACCGGATATTGGAACGGGCCAATCCTGTCTTCTCCTCCACTTCAGTGATCGTCATATGCACCGCCTCCTGATGTCTCGAAATTTTTCCTCTTTACTGGCTCTATTATAGAGTATAAACCCTGTTTACAGTCAAGGAATTCTGTGCGGAAACTCCTGCTCTTTACAGCATTTCCTCAATCCTCTCCAGCAGATGGGACATGGCAAACCATACGGTCTCATAATGCATATAGTCCAGTATGTTTTTATCTGTAAAGAGCAGCAGGCTCGGCGGGAATTCCTCATCTGAATTCCAGAACTGAAAGAGAACCGGCAGGAAAGCAAACAAAGGTATCTGATAAGCCACATCGCCTTTTCCAGTTCTTATGCCGCCCAGGCTTTCGCAGGCAGCAGCGAGAGCCTTCTCTTGGTGATCAAACTGCGAAAGTTTCCCGGAAAACAGCCCGCTTCCCACAGGCCTGGACCCGCCCTGTATGGAGGAGAGACTCCGCATATTCACAAACTCTCCGGAGAGCCGGCAGTCATCCCTGGAATAGCATAAAACATCGTAAATGGTCATTGCCTCATTGTACCCCGCTTCGCAGGCGGTCTGGAAACCATCTTCCGATCCGCTTACCAGGCCGTCTTTCCGCCCGATCCGGTAATCTTTCCCCACAAAGCGGATATAGAGGAATTCCGGGTCGTGCTTCAGCCGGAATTTCCGAATCATGTTTTCCTGATCGTATTTCAGAAATTCCTTCTGCATCTGCCGTTTCATAATTTCATAATTGGATATGCGTTCGCTTTTCCGAAGCTCAGAATTCATAGGTACTCTTCTCCTTTCCATTTTCGGTTTATCCCTCTGCCGCAAAACAGGCGGCGGCATATCAGCCGCCGCCCGGTATCTATTTTTTTCCACGCTGCTCTTTATGGCAGCACAACTGTATCCGGCACCAGGTTTGGAATTCCCACATGCCAGAAGCAGTACAGGGAAAGAACGCAGGTGCATACAAGCACGGTACGCAGCACCTTATCCTCCCATACCCGGTCCACCCTGGATATCAGGTAAGCGATAAAGAACAGGATCGGCAGCAGGTAGCGTCCCTGGGGCTGGAAGTCCACAAACCAGGAATTGCCCACGATCAATACATACTGGATGAAACAGGTGAAAGCCGCTGCCGCCATCTCCCAGCGGTAAATGGCTTTTTTCTGTTTCCAGAGTCTCTGGATGACGCGTCCGATCAGCACCAGGTAAAGGAGCCCCATCACCAGATAGTACCAGTCTGCCTCACCAAAAGCATAGCTTCCGAAGAAGCCCGCGAAGGTCCGAAACAGATTGGTATGGAAATCATACTTGGTTAAAAGCTCCCAAAGCGACACTCCTTTTTCAAAAAACCGCATGGAATATGCCGCGTCTGCAGCCGGCGTGGAAGGCTTGTAGCCGTATTCCGCGTGCCGTTCCGTCACCTCCAGAATCACGCCAAGCTTATTAAAGCCATAGTACGGGAAGTCTGTAATCAGGTATCGGATCGCAAAAAGTCCCAGAGTGATTCCCGCCAAAATCAGGTATTTCCGGAACAGAGGCCCTCTCTCCTTCTTTTCCTGAAACAGCATCCGGATCAGAAGAATGAAAAACAGGAACATCAGCACCGTGTAAAAGGTGGCCTTTGCCCAGAATATATGAAGAAACAGAACCGAAAGCAGGGCATAATAAAGGATATGCCGCCTTCGGAAGCTTTCCCTTAAAAGCCGGTTCAGCATACTGTCCTTCTCTATCAGCTCATACAGACACAGGAAGCCCATAAAGAAATCCAGGGCATCCGAAGTGGAGTAGCTGAAGATATACCAGACCTGGGGAGTCAGCAGGAACACAAACAGCAGCGCATAGTTTTTCCGGATATTCCGAATGGCGATTCCCGCCATAACGCCGAAAATGATCAGGCTGAACAGGCGCATCTGTACGGCTGCGTCCGAGAAAAAGCGCCCGAGCATTCCCGCGTAAAAGTAAAACATATTAAACTCAAAATGCCGGGAGGTCCCGTACACCGGGTAACTGTCATTGATAATATCACTGCGGATATCCGGCGGCATAAAATGGGTAAAATAATAATTGACCGCCGCTTTCACATCGTATTCATCCGGATTCAGCCAGAAGGGGCTGCGAAGCCCTGTGTAAACGACCATCAGCACCGCGCCCAGAATACCTGCCAGGAAAATCAGACAGCTGATTCTTACCGGCAGCGTGCAGCCGCAGGACTCTTTCCACACCCAGCGCGCCAGCAGAGCCAGAAGCGCGATAAGGAGGCCGGAGCCCAGCCAGCCAATGAGAAATACCGCGGGGTTTCCCTGGGTAAACAGCTCCTGGAAGGCTTCTGTGGGCAGCAGCTGGGGATCCCCGCCGGTAACGGAAAAGGTAAAGGAATCCGTATCCGAAAAAGCCACCTGATCATTTCCGGAAAAGTATTCCTTCAGTTCCTCGCCTTTCAGAGATACCATTACAATGCCGTTGCGGCGCACGGTAAGGCTCTTGATAGTCAGGTCCCCCGCGCTGTACGCCTGATCCACCGGGTCGATTCGTTTCAGAGAGCAGTGGTTTCCATACTGCAGATCCAGCCAGGAAATCCGGGCCACGCCGTCATTGACTACTCTGCTTTTTGCGTCAGAGGCCGCCACATTTTCTCCCGGTCCCGCAAAGACAGTGGTAATCACTTCCCCGCTGGGATCTTCCGCAAAGGTCAGAGTAACCGTGGTATATACCGGGGTAATCAGAAGGCAGATGAGAAGCCAGAGCAGGGCAGCCGCTCCTGCCAGCGTCCATTTTCGGTTTCTTATCGTTTTCAGCATAGGTCTGTTTCTCCTGTTTTCTATTAAAATACAGCCTGCACCAGAAACATATAGCACAGGGTTCCGGCAGCAATGCTGAGCAGAACATTTCTCTTCCAGGCGTGCAGAAGAGCAGTCACCGCCACGGCCGCAAATTCCGGAATTCCATGGGAAGCAGAAAACAGATCTGCGCCCTTTAAGCAGTACACCACCAGCGTGGCCATAATCGCGGGAGGCAGAATCTGTCCCAGATACTCCACGGCCTTCGGCACCTTCCGTTTTCCGCCGAACAGCACAAAAGGAATCAGCCGGGTAATCAGAGTGCAGACTGCCACCACCAGTATCATGATCAATGCTCTTTCCCTTGTCATGCCTCTTCCGCCTTTCTCTCCGGTCTCTTTTCAATCCTGCCTTCTATCCTGTTCCGGAGCGCCATCAGAAGGCCGACCGTAATGATCAGGGACGGAAGAATGAAATTGTTTCCTCCGAAAATCAGCAGGCAGACCACCGAGGAAATCAGCCCTATGACGGCGGGAAGATGGGTCCGGGCCTCTCTCCACTGATCCACAAAAATGGTCACAAACAGGGCTGTCATGGCGAAATCAATGCCCGTCATATCAAAGGGAAGCAGCTGTCCCAGCACGCCGCCCAGCACGGAGCCTCCGATCCAGTAAAGCTGGTCAAAAAGGGAAATGAAAAACATGGCCTTTTTCTCATCCACGCCCTCCGGCGTTTTCAGAGAACACAGCAGGGAATAGGTCTCATCAGTCAGGGAAAAGACCATATACGGATAGGTTTTCATTCTGCGGAACTTCTCCACAAAGCTCAGCCCGTAAAAGGCATGACGGCTGTTGATGAGAAGGGTCATAACAGCGATAACCGGCAGGCTTGTCCCTCCGCTTAAAAAATCCACCAGAACAAACTGAATGGAACCCGCGTAGACGATTACGCTGGAAAGAAGCGCCCACCAGAAACTGTAGCCTGCTTCCTGAAGAAGCAGGCCGAAGGCAAAGCCCAGAAACACATATCCCAGAAGCACCGGGATAGATTTATAAAACGCAAATCGGATTGTCTGTTTCATCTCTTGGTAAATCTCTCACTTCATTTTATTTCAGAATCCGCGCCGGATTCTGTGCCGGCATCACCGGTGTCCGGCTCTGACACCCAGACGGACTTCACGGCTTTTGACCAGGCTTCCCGCAGATCAAAGTCCTCTGTCAGATCCCGTTCTATTTCCGCGTAAATGCGGCTGCTGTCCACAGAGCCCACGGAAGCTTTTGTGTAATCGAAGATCACATAGGCCGCAAAAAGGCAGAGACAGGTGTAAAACCGAATCCGGAAGAAAGCGCCGCCCGATAAGGGCCGTTCTTCCTCCGGAAGCGCCTGTCCCCGCTGTTCCAGCAGCATCTTCCGATACTGGCCGCCCCGTCTTTCATTCTTTGCCATAGCCATCCTTCCCGTCTCATAAGCTCTCTCACTCTATCCTATGAGACAGGCGCGGCCCCTAGAACGGAAAGCCCTCAGCGGTTGGCCAGCTCTGCCGTAATGTCCTCCCAGGTCACGCCCCGCTCTACCATCAGCACCATGGCGTGATACAGAAGATCGGACATTTCATACTTGATTTCTTCCGGGTCCGGATTCTTGGCGGCAATGATAAGCTCCGCGCATTCCTCGCCCACTTTCTTGAGAATCTTGTCGATTCCCTTTTCAAACAGATAGTTGGTGTAGGATCCTTCCTTGGGATGCGCCTTCCGATCCGCGATCACCTTGTATACATTCTCAAATACCTTCAGAGGATTGGTATTCTTATAGTCTGTCTTCGCGATTTCGTGGAAGAAACAGGATTTATTTCCGGTATGGCAGGCCGCGCCTGTCTGGGACACCTTCGCCAGAATCGTATCCAGATCACAGTCCACGATCAGTTCTTTTACGTACTGGAAATGGCCGCTGGTCAGTCCTTTCACCCAAAGCTCATTCCGGCTTCTGCTCCAATAGGTCATTTTTCCTGTATCAATGGTCTTCTGGAAGGCCTCTTCATTCATATAAGCCACCATCAGGACCTCATCGGTCCGGTAATCCTGCACCACCACAGGAACCAGGCCGTCCGGTCCCAGCTTGAACTCAGACCACTCCATATTGCAGTTCAGAGGATGGAGTTTTTCCTGGAAAGGCTTCAGCTCATTCAGATAGATCAGCTCGCTTACATATTCTTCCACCAGGGCCGCAGGAGCGCTGACCACATCGGAGCTGTCTACAGACGCGGCGATTTTTTCTTTTCCAAACCGCTTGGAGGCTTCCTCTGTCAAATCGATATTGTCCTGTCGCGCATAGTTCAGAACAGCTTTCTCACAGCCTGCATAAAGATATTTCTTCACATCCTCCAGCCTGCGGATATGGCCGCCTGCCTTCACAGGAACCTCAGCTGCCCGGCAGATTTCCTTTAAGGTTCCGATGGAAAGCTCATGGTCCTCTGCCGTATCAGACAGATCAAAGACAAGAATCTCGTCTGCCCCATTATCGCTGTAATATCTGGCGAGAGAAGCCGCGTCCTTTTCCTCTCCTTTTATTTTCCCGGCTGCCAGCCGGATCACTGCTACGTTTCGTTCACTCATATTCAAAGACTTCCTTTCGTCGATAATACGTCTGTGATTCTCGGATCCTTTGCCACAGCCATATCCAGAGCCTTGGCAAAGGCCTTGAACATGCCCTCAATCATGTGATGGCTGTTTCCGCCGGAAAGCATCTTGAAATGGAGATTCATGCCGGCGCTGTAGGAAACAGCATAGAAAAACTCCTTCACCATCTGCGTATCCATCTCTCCTACTCTCTCTGTGGGAAACTCTGCGTCAGACACATAATAGGGACGGCCTGACAAATCCAGGGAACAGAGCACCAGAGACTCATCCATAGGCAGAATGCAGGTGCCATACCGGACGATTCCCTTTTTGTCGCCCACAGCTTCCCGGATCGCCTGCCCCAGCACGATTCCCGTGTCCTCGATGGTATGGTGGCAGTCCACCTCCAGATCGCCCTTTACCTGGCAGTCCAGATCAAAAAGCCCATGGCGGGCAAAGCCGTTCAGCATATGATCGAAGAAACCGATCCCTGTGGAAATAGCAGCCTTTCCGCTGCCGTCCAGATTCAGCGTAATGGAAATATCCGTCTCTTTTGTGGTTCTTGTGAGAGCCGCCGTCCGTCCCATGTCAGTCCTCCTTTTCCTCAAACCGTACCGCGATGGAATTGGCGTGAGCAGTCAGCTGCTCAGCCTTCGCGAAGGTTTCGATATCTTCATGCACTGCCTCAAGCGCTTCTCTGGAATAATAGACAATGCTGGATTTCTTGATAAAATCATCCACACTTAAAGGTGAGAAGAATTTCGCCGTCCCGTTGGTGGGAAGCACATGATTGGGACCTGCGAAATAATCTCCCAGAGGCTCGCTTGCGTACTCTCCGATAAAGATAGCTCCTGCGTTCCGGATTTTTGTCATCACCTGGAAGGGGTCCTTTGTGACAATCTCCAGATGCTCGGAAGCAATCTCATTTGCCGCGTCAACGGCCTCTTCCAGATTTTCCGCAATCAGGATATAGCCGTAATTCTCCAGGGACTTCTCCAGAATCGCTTTTCTGGAAAGCTTCTGGAGGAAACCATCAATTTCCTTCTGCACCTTTTCCGCCAGTTCCCGGCTGGTGGTTACCAGAATCGCAGACGCCATCTCGTCATGCTCCGCCTGGCTTAAAAGATCCGCCGCCACATAACGGGGATTTGCCGTCTCATCCGCCAGTACCAGAATCTCACTGGGACCTGCGATGGAATCGATGCTCACAAATCCGTACACGGCTTTTTTAGCCAGAGCCACATAGATATTTCCAGGCCCCACAATCTTATCCACCTTAGGAATACTCTCGGTTCCATATGCCAGAGCCGCGATAGCCTGGGCGCCTCCCGCCTTGTAGATCTCGTCTGCCCCGGCCTCGCAGGCAGCCACCAGGGTATTGGCGCAGACCTTTCCGTCCTTTCCGGGCGGTGTAGTCATAATAATGCGCTCCACACCAGCCACCTTGGCCGGAACAATATTCATCAATACAGAAGAAGGATAGACTGCCTTGCCGCCCGGCACATAAACGCCGCAGGAGGCAAGAGCGCTGATTTTCTGGCCAAGCAGGGTTCCGTCCGGCTTACTGTCAAACCAGCTGTACCGCTTCTGCTTCTCATGATAGCTGCGGATATTGACCAGGGCTTTCCGAATCACCTCAAGCAGCTTCGGATCTACCAGCCGGTAAGCCTCCTCGATCTCTTCCTTGGTGACACGCACATTTCCCGCGTCGATCTTTGCTCCGTCAAACCGTTCTGTATAGGAAAACAGCGCTTTATCGCCGTCCCTTTTTACATCCTCAATGATCGCGTTCACCCGGTCCGCGTATTCTCCGTAATGATTCGGGCTCCTTTTCAGCAGCTCGTCCAGCAGGTTCTTTTTGCTGTTTTCATCCAGTGTGATAACTCTCATGTCTTTCGTCTCCTCCCAAGCAGAAATCCAAAATATCGGTTAAATATCCAAACAACCGGCACTTCCGCCGCGCATACCAGCACCGCGATCCCCAGGTTAAAAACAGGACCCGGCAGAGGAATGCGGTTGTTGATAAAAAACATTCCCAACGATACATAGTATACCACGAAAAACGTGGCATGTGTACACATAATCACCAGAGAGCTTCTTCCCATCCAGGCCAGAATCCGGTTTACAGGAAGCGCCCGCATCAGGCAGAGAAGCCCTGTACAGGAAAGAAATGCGTTCAGATAATGCAGCGGCTCCACATACAGATAATGGAGATCAAACACCGGAGACCCAAGGGCCAGAAGCCCGCCCGGAATCATCAGAAGGGAAAGACCCAGGCAGAAAAAGCGCGCCTTTTTCTCCGCTTTCCCCTGCCGGCCCGAAAAGAGCCTCTGCTCCAGCGCTCCCAGATACCAGCCCAGAACCAGAAACGGCGCCGCCAGAATTCCCCGCAGAAGGGTGATCAAAAGATCCAGTCCCGCGTAACCCCAGAGACTCAAGTCCATGGACGCATACTGATCAAGATGAAAGCAGACCGTGATTCCGAATGCCACAGCCGCCAGCACCAGCACCGCCAGATTACGCAGCTCCGGACGGAAGCTCCTGTCCAGCAGAAGGAACAGAGCCCCGGCCGTAAAATAAGCCGGAAGGAACCACAGGATATGAACCCCATACCCGGTCACCGAATCCACATACTGTCTGGCCAGCTGCGGCACGGTCAGGCTTCCCGGATCTGTCAGGCAGCCTATGGTATTCATGGCCAGAAGCATCAGCGTAAAAGACACATAGGGAATCAGCGTCCCCCGGGCCTTTGCTGCCAGAGCTGTAAAAAAAGGCTTCTTTTCCTCCCGCTTCACATAAGCCAGGATGCCTCCCACCATGAAAAACAGCGGCATATGAAAGGAAGAAATCCATTTCAGGGTATCTTCCTGAATATATTCGATATGGCCCAGAACCACCAGAAAAATTCCCACGCCCTTTGCCATATCCAGATAATCCAGTCGTTTACGCGGCATGCCCATTCTCCTGTCTCTCAATATTTTCTGATCCGCTGTCAGGAAAGAGCCGCCTTCAGTTCCTGAATCAATTTTGTAATCCGCTCATTTTCCATCTTCATGCTGACCTGGTTCACCACCATGCGCGCGGACAGAGGCATAATCTCCTCCAGGACCTCCAGCCCGTTTTCCCTTAAGGTAGAACCGGTCTCTACGATATCCACGATCACCTCGGAGAGGCCCACCAGAGGCGCCAGCTCGATGGATCCGTTCAGCTTGATGATCTCCACGGTCTGGTGTTTCTGATTGTAGAAATAATCCTTGGCAATGTCCGGATACTTGGTGGCCACACGAATCTGTTCCTGATGAGCCAGCTTTTCTCTGGCTGAGGCCGGGCCGCAGACGCACATCCGGCATTTTCCAAAGCCCAGATCCAGCACCTCATACATCTTCCTGCCCTCTTCCACCAGCGTATCCTTGCCTACCACGCCGATGTCCGCCGCGCCGTATTCCACATAGGTGGGTACATCCGGTCCTTTTGCCAGGAAAAATTTCAGCTTCAGATCCTCATTGACGAAAATCAGCTTCCGGCTGTCCGGATCCTTCATCTCCTCACAGGTGATTCCCACCTTTTCCAGAAGCTCCAGCGTCTTCTTCGCCAGCCGTCCCTTGGTCAGGGCAAAGGTCAGATAGCGTTTTCCATCCGGTCCGGCCGTTTCCTGCCGGACGCCGCTGCTGTTCAGCGCCCGCTGCAGCTGATCCACCACGATGGCAAAGCCCACAGCCGGCAGCTGCCGCCCGAAATGAGAAAGCAGGGTGTCGTACCGTCCGCCCTTGGCCACCGGCTCTCCGTAGCCATAGGAATACGCGCGGAATACGATTCCCGTATAATATTTGTATTTGCTCAGCATGCTTAAGTCAAAGGTGATATACCGGTCAAAGCCTTTTTCCTTCAGCCCCTCATAGATTGCCTCCAGACGGGACAGAGCCTTCAGGGCTTCCTCGTTATTTGTGAGAGCTCTGACCTTTTCCAGCACCTCTGTGGTGCCGGAAAGCGTCGCCATCTCCAGAAAGATTTCCCGCAGGCTGGGGGAAATCTCATAGTCTGCCAAAAGCTCCTCAGCCCCGAACCGGTTCTTGTCGGAAATCAGCTGCCGCAGGTTTTCCTCTGCCTCGCTTCCGATTCCCGCTTCCTTCAGAAGCGCCTTGAAAAATTCCACCTGCCCGATGCTGACCTGGAATTCTTTCAGGCCCGCGGTCTGCAGCGCTTCCACAAGCACTGAGAGAAGCTCCACATCAGAAGCGGCGCTTCCTTCTCCCATGAGCTCCGCCCCGAGCTGGGTAGTCTCCTTTAAGCGGCCCTGGTACTTGTCATAGTTAATAAAAGTATTGCCCATATAGCAGAGACGAATCGGGGTGTCGTCATGAAAATATTTGGACACAGCCCGGGCAATGGACGGCGTCATATCCGGCCGCAGAGCCAGAGTGTTTCCTTCTTTGTCAAAAAATTTATAGAGCTCTCTGGAGGGAACAGTACCTACCTCTCTGGAAAATACATCGAAGAACTCAAAGGTCGGGGTCTCGATTCCCTGGTAGCCCCGTTCCGCGAGGACATGGTAGAGAAGCTGCTGCAGTTCAAATTTCTGCACAAACTCGCTTCCGTAAATATCCCGCACACCCTCCGGCGTATGTAAGATCGGATTCTGATTTTTCATTTTGCACTGCTCTCCTTTTGCTGTATTTGCGCCGTTTTCTTCTCTCTGGCACAGGTTTTCACTAATTTTACATTATAGAGGAATCCTTCTCAAGCGTCAATCATCTTCTGGAGGCCGTCCAGATAAGGCACCAGATAGCCCCCGTGGGGATGAAGCACAAACTCCGGCGAAAGCTCTTCATGCCGGAAGCTTTTGCGGCCGCCCGCAGCCGCCCGGTCCCAGAATTCCCGCATTCTCTGATAGGAAAGGTAATAGAGCTCATTCCTGTGGGAAAAAAAGATAATCAGAAAAGCGATTCCCTCCTGTTTTTCAAAGTCCTCCATAAATTTTACCTGATGCTCGTGGATATTCTGGAGCGGGAAGGTATCGCTGTCGCATTCCTTGGCGTCGAAGCAGACGGGAATTCCCTGCACGGCCCCGATATAGTCCACCGTACTTTTCTGATCAAAATAGGCCAGCGTAATATGCCGGTGTTCCTTATCGATCTTAATCGGAGTAATGGGGGTCGGCACCTTCTGAATCAGCGCCAGTCCCTGCGTTCTGTATTTTTCATTGGTGCGGTTAATCAATTCCTCAAGAGTAGATCCCCGAAGTCCTCTGGAATTCCAGGTAGCCATAGTTTTTCATCCTTTCCATTATCCCCAGTCTGTCTTTTTCTGCCGCAGAAAAGGCAAAGCAGCAGGGAATTCTCTGCTGCTTTTGCAACTGTATTTTTCTATTGTGCCCGCAAGGCCCTGTCTGTCATTTTTCAGGCTGAAAAGGAACAATGTCCCGAACCGCATCCCGAAGGGAGATCTCCTGATCGCCATTGTCAATATCAATCAGACGGTATCTGTCATTTCCCATATGAAGCTCTTTCATATAGGTCAGCTGGCGCAGTCCGTGGCGGGACTCCATTCTCTCCACCAAAGCGTGACGCTCCTCCTCTTTCATGGCATATACCAGATCCACGGATGCCTGATCAATGGCCAGAATATCCAGGGATGCCAGGATTCCCACATTTGGAGTCACGACCGGCTCGGCCGCCGTGCCTTCGCAGTCGCAGGATACGGACATATTCCGCATCACATTTACATAGCTGATATGATCTCCAAAGTGATCCACTACAGCCTTGGCAGACTCTGTCATCCGCTCCATGAACTCCTCATCCGAAATATCCCACATATCATCCGAGCCGGGCGTGGTATGAATCATGGCTTTCCCCACACGGCCGTCCGCGCATCCGATTCCGATATTCTTATTGGAGCCGCCGAATCCGCCCTTGCTGTGTCCCTTAAAATGAGTCAGCACAAACAGAGAATCATAGTTCAGAATATTCTTTCCCATGGACATCTCGGTAAACCATTTTCCGCCCTTCACAGGAAGATTTACCGTGCCGTCCTCATCCATAATGTCAACCGGACAGAAGGTCCAGCCATTGGTCTTCAGAGTCTCTCTGTGAGCCTCCGTGGTATACCGTCCGCCCTCATAATAGGTATTTGTCTCCACAACCGCCGCGTCCGGCAGTTCCTTTTTGATCAGCTCCTCCACCCAGGGACGGGGAATGATATTCGGTCCATGGGGTTCTCCCGTATGCAGCTTGATTCCTACTTTTCCGGTCAGGCCGCCGTTTATGCGGGCATAGATTTTTCTCAGGCCCTCCGCCGACAGATCTCTTGTAAAATATACGACGGATGTTTCCCCGTCTCTCTTTTCATAAGGAATGTACTGATCGCCGCCGGTTCCCGGCACAGTTTTCTGATTAGACATTTCAAATTCCTCCTTTTTACACAGATTCTGTTCTTCCGCTTCCCCCTCATTCAAATCCTTTTTATTTTATCACATTTCATCTGATTTTGGAATTCTCTGCGCTTATGAAGGAAAAATTTCTTTACCCGCCGCCGGTTCTTCCGGCAGTCAATTTCTTTTCCACGGCCGTTCTTTTCCAAAC
>CALWAZ010000159.1 GCA_944375725.1 uncultured Merdimonas sp.
CAACACCTCGTGATTTTATTTTTCTATGAAGAGCCACTAACCTTTCTTTGTCAAACCAATACGCCGCAGAGCCTTCCTTTCCTGTTATTATAAAACAAAAACCGCGTCAGGGGAACCCTGCCGGATCTATTCAGATCCGGCAGATTCGCCTCTGCCGCGGCAAGTATTTTTACACAGATTTCTCTTTATGATTCTTTGTTATCCATGCATTCTCTTAATAACCTTCAGCCTTGTGAATTCCTCACGTTCCTTTTCTTCCAGAGCGTTTGAAATATTCTTCGTCAGCATCTCGTAACGGGGAATCGTGATATTCTTCAGGGCATTGGCTCTCTTCTGGGCTTTCTTGATATTGGCCGCCAGCTGATAAGCCGAATTCTCGACCATAGACAGCTTAATCGTCAGATCCTTTACCTTCTCGAAAGCCACTCTGGCAATATCCAGAGATTCCTTGGTGCTGTAAAAGGCATAGACCGGTGTGGTCGTAGCCGCATTGTAGCGCACCAGAGGAATTTCGGTTCCCATGATGCTCCGCGTCTTGACCTCGATGCTGTCCTCTACCGGTACATTTCTGGCCACGTCAGCCACAGCATTGATGCCAAGCTCCATATTGGCCCGCTGCAGAGCAGCGTAGGCCTCTGTAAAAGTCGTGCGGATCTCGGCCTGAATATCCTTGGCCTGATCCACCAGGCCCATCAGCTCCCGGATCAGAATATTTCTCTTTTTATCCATCAGCTCATAGCCCTGGCGGGCCAGAGTCAGAGAATTCTTAGCCGCTATGAGATTGCCTTTTGTGGGGACTGCACTGTTGTCCATGCAATTACCTCCTTCTTTTCTGCGCGGCGCGGAAGGCGGACGTTGTCCGAGCATTAATTTACAAATGCCTGCGGTTTTCATTGTCCATGTATGTCCCTTCCTGTACATCTGTATGCCCGGATACGGACTAAAAAACAGTCCGTCCCGTTCATACATCTGTTCATGAAGAGGCCATACATTGGACAAACGAAAACCTCCAGCCAACGCTGTAACCTCAACTGCTCAAACTGTCTTCCGACTTCCTGCGCCCGGCAGAAATTCACTCCGCCATGTCACAAAGACGGAAACACTTCGCCATGCTGTAGTGCCAGAAAATCACTCCGAGGCTTTCCGGATGCTGGAATTCTTCCGTGACTGCATTGCAGCTGCGAATACTCCCGCGGACTTTCATCTGCCCAGTGTCTCAGCCTCTTTCTGAACGCCTGTCTGACTTCTGGCGGACTGCTTTTTAGTCCGTCAAGAAGCAGACAGGTGTTCAGGAAGGGACGGACAGCGGGCAGTGAAATTCCGCAGGTGGAGCACATGCAGCTCCCAATCACAAAACATTCTCTCCGGAAACCCGGATTAATTTTCCTCTTTCTGCGCAGGCTTATAATACTTATCCAGAATCTTCGTATCCGCGCGGTCCAGTTCTTCTCTGGGCAGCATGCCAAGAAGCTCCCAGCCGATGTCCAGGGTCTCCTCGATGGTACGGTTTTCATCCGGGCCCTGGCCTACAAAGCGGGCCTCAAAAGCCTTTCCGAACTCCAGATACTTCTTGTCAATGGGGGACAGCTCGTCCTCACCGATAACGGACGCCAGCGCTCTGGCATCTCCCACCTTCGCGTAGGAGGAGAACAGCTGGTTCGCCAGATCCTGATGATCCTCACGGGTAAAGCCTTCACCGATACCGTCCTTCATCAGACGGGACAGGGACGGCAGCACACTGATGGGCGGATATACCGCCTGGCCGTGAAGCTCACGGTCCAGTACGATCTGGCCCTCGGTAATGTATCCGGTCAGGTCAGGGATCGGATGGGTAATATCGTCATTGGGCATGGTCAGAATCGGGATCTGTGTCACTGAGCCCTTGACGCCCTTTACGATGCCGGCGCGCTCATAGATGGCTGCCAGCTCACTGTATAAGTAACCCGGATAACCCTTTCTGGACGGGATCTCTCCCTTGGAGGAAGAAACCTCACGCATGGCCTCCGCGAAGGAAGTCATATCCGTCAGGATAACCAGAATATGCATATTGCACTCAAATGCCAGATACTCCGCGGCAGTCAGAGCTACCTTCGGCGTAATCAGACGCTCTACGACCGGATCGTTTGCCAGATTCAGGAACATGGCCACATGCTCATAGGCGCCGCTCTCGTCAAAGGCGCGGCGGAAGAAGTCAGCCACGTCGTGCTTGACACCCATGGCGGCAAACACGATACCGAACTGCTCGTCGGAATCCTCACCCAGAGAGGCCTGCTTTACCAGCTGGGCCGCCAGCTGATCGTGGGGAAGTCCGTTTCCGGAGAAAATCGGAAGCTTCTGTCCGCGGATCAGAGTGGTCAGGCCGTCGATAGCGGAAAAACCGGTGCGGATATAGTTACGGGGATATTCCCGCGTAACCGGGTTCAGCGGCTGTCCGTTCACGTTTCTGTGAACATCAGACACAATCTCTCCCAGTCCATCGATAGGCTCACCCAGACCATTGAAGGTACGGCCCAGGATTTCCGGAGAAAGAGCGATCTCCATGGGATGGCCGGTCAGCTTTGTATGGGTATTGCGCAGAGACATGTTCTCCGTTCCGCCAAATACCTGGATAACCGCCTTATCCTTATAGCACTCAATGATACGTCCCAGTTCCTTTTTCTTCGCGTCGATGCTGATCTCCACGATCTCCTCGTAGGAAGCATCCTGAACGCCTTCCAGGGCGATCAGAGGGCCATTGATTTCACTTAAGCCTAAATATTCAATTGCCATAATAATTCCTCCCCTTATGCGTTCTTTTCCAGTACACG
>CALWAZ010000160.1 GCA_944375725.1 uncultured Merdimonas sp.
CCTTAGCAGGGGCGCCTCTTCAGCCTCTTGAGTATTTCTCCTGAAGTTCGTTTTCCAAACGATATTCTTTTTTTGTCATCTCTGACGCATACGTTATTATACTAAACGGATTTTTGTTTGTCAACCATTTTTTCAGCCAGATTTTACATTTTTCTTCTCAGGCTTTTTCCTTGTCCCCGGAACGGATTTCCCGGATCTTTTCCGCCAGTCCTTCCGCCAGTTTCCTGTGGTTTTCCGCGTCCATATGAATTGCGTCCGTCTCAGATGCCTCCGCGAAATCTGCCGCGTTCAGAAAATGCGCATGGTATTCTGCGCAGACTTTTTTCATCTCGCCCGCAAGAAGTCCGGACTGCTCCAGGCTCCAGCTGTCGAAGTTTCCTCCCGGTCCTTCCTTTGCGCAGATATTATCCCGGAACACTACAGGAGAAACAATCATTACCTCTGGAACGGGATATTTATCCCACTGATAAGGATTCCTGATGATCTTGATATATTCCTTGACAGCGGACGCGATATATTTAGCGCTGAGATGGAAGGAAGTCTTCAGGTCATTAGTTCCCAGCATGATAATCACCAGATCCACAGGCTTGTGGCTCATCAGAATCGCTTTCAGGCTGTCCAGGCCGCACCGCTCCGGCTTGATATAATCCATGGCAGCCGCGGTACGTCCGCACAGCCCCTCCTCAATCACTTCATCTTCCGGGAACCATTCTCCCAGAAGTCTGGTCCATCTCTTTTCATGGCGCGTTCCAAGTCCCGGGCAGTATCCCCAGGTATTGCTGTCGCCGATACATAAAATTCTCATACCCTGCTCCTCCGTCGGAAATTCTGTGCTTTCATTATACTATATCGGCCGCCTTCTTGATAGTATTTTCTTAAAGCTGTCTTGCTGCAGTTTCAGCTTTTCTTTTAATTATATCAGAAATTTTGCGTCTGTTCTTTCCGATAGACGCTCCGCCCTTCCTTAAAAGTCTCCAGAACACAGATATTTTTTACTTCATCTGCCGGTACAGACAGAGGATCCCGGTCCAAAATAATCAGGTCTGCCAGTTTTCCTTCTTCAACGCTGCCTTTTCTGTCCTCCTCAAAATACTGCCAGGCCCCGTTTACGGTCATGGCCTTCAATGCCTCATATATGCTGATCCGTTCATTTTCTGACAGTCTGACCCCGGATCTTGTAATCCGGCGGGCCGCACACCAGGCGGTCATAAGCATATCCGGCTTCAGTACAGGGCTGTCCTGATGCAGGGTAAAGGGCAGACCCAGACGGAGAGCCGTGCCTGCCGGTGATATCCGCTCCGCCCTCCTCATGCCAAAATTCTCAATATGAATATCACCCCAGTACCAGATATGGGCCGGGAAAAAGCTTGGAAGCATGGAGAGTGCTTTCATTCTTTTCAGCTCCGTCTCCCGGACAAGCTGGGCGTGAACCATAACAGGACGGCATGTGGAATATCCCGGATACTCTCTGTGTGCCTTCTCGAACTGCGTGACAAACTGATCTGCTGCCGCGTCTCCATTGCAGTGGGCCAGAAGCTGTCTTTTTTTCTGAAGAGCTGTCAAAATCAGCTCATAAACCTTTTCATCCGTTTTGGAAGGATACCCCCTGTAACCATCTTCCGCATTTTCATAAGGCTCCTTCATCCAGGCTGTCCTGCCCTGGGGAGATCCGTCCAGAAAGATTTTAAATCCTCCCGTTTTCAGATGGTTCTGATAAAGGTTCTCACCCTTTTCCCCGTCCGGTTCCAGATCCGCTCAGGTCTCCAGATCCAGATATTCGATCAGATCCAGGTAAAAGATCTTCTGTTCTCCTGCCTGCCGCAGCAGCTGATGAAGAGGGGCTGTCACCATTCCTTCCTGAACCGTCGTGATTCCATAAGAGGCATAGATCTGCTGGGCCTTTTTCATCAGTTCCATCAGCTTTTCCACACTTATCATAGGCATCCGGCTGCGAAACTGGATAAAAGCGTTCTCTTCCAGATACCCGTCCAGCTCCCCGGTCTCCGGATCCCGGCCATAACGTCCTCCCTGCGGATCGGATGTCCCGCTGTCCAGTCCCTGGCGTCTGAGAGCTTCCGAATTGACAGCCCCCATATGAGAAGAAGCATGAATCACCACAATCGGATGTGTTTCAGAAATTCTGTCAAGGACTTTCCTGTCAGGATGCGCCTTTTCCCTGAGAAAATTGTGGTCATAATTTACGCCGGATACCCATTCTCCCTCCGGGATCTTATTTTCTTCTATAAACAGCTTCATTCTTTGAATCAGATCCTCAAAATCCGAAGCCTCTGACAGATCGCACTGGGAAAGCGAATTGGCCACGCCTGTGAAATGGCTGTGGCCATCAATAAAGCCGGGCATCATCGTTTTTCCCTGTAAATCTGTGCACAGAGTATCCTTTCCTCTCAGCTTCAGGATCTCACTGCTGCCGCCCCGGCTCCGGATAATCCCGTTTTCTATGAAAACTGCCTCCACCCGCGGGCATGTCTCATCCATAGTGATAATATTTCCATTATAAAAAATACGATTCATTTGCCTGCTGCCTCCTTTTACTGACAGTTTTCCCTGTTTCCATCCGATTCATAATAAGGAAATGGCAGAAGAGAACCTGTCTTTTCTGCCATTTGAAATCTGTCGTATAAATTTTTACTCCAGTATGAGAATAACTTGCTGTATTAGTGATGGAACAGGCGGATTCCTGTAAATGCCATTACCATATTATACTTATCGCAGGCCTCGATGACCAGATCATCCCGCACAGATCCGCCCGGCTCCGCGATATATTTCACGCCGCTCTTTTTGGCCCGCTCAATATTGTCGCTGAAGGGGAAGAAGGCATCGGAGCCCAGGGTAACATTTTCCATCTTATCCAGCCATGCCCGTTTTTCCTCCTCTGTAAATACCGCCGGTTTTACCTTAAAGATCTTCTGCCATGCGCCCTCAGCCAGAACATCCATGTACTCGTTTCCAATATAGACATCGATGGCGTTGTCTCTGTCGGCCCGGCCGATTCCGTCCACAAACTGAAGGCCCAGCACCTGGGGGCTCTGGCGGAGGAACCAGTTATCTGCCTTCTGACCTGCCAGACGGGTGCAGTGTACACGGGACTGCTGTCCGGCTCCTACGCCGATGGCCTGTCCGTCCTTTACAAAGCAAACGGAATTGGACTGGGTATATTTCAGGGTAATCAGGGCAATCTTCATATCGCGCTTTGCGGATTCCGGCAGTTCCTTATTCTTTGTCACAATATTGGAAATCAGCTCGTCATTGATGGGGAGCTCCTGGCGGCCCTGCTCAAAGGTCACGCCGTATACTTCCTTGTGCTCCAGGGGAGCGGGACGGTAAGATTCATCAATTTGAATCACCACATAATTTCCTTTTTTCTTCTGCTTCAGAATTTCCAGAGCCTCCTCTGTAAATCCGGGAGCAATCACGCCATCGGAAACCTCTCTTTTAATAATAGAGGCTGTATCCTTGTCGCAGACATCGGACAGAGCAATAAAATCTCCGAAGGAAGACATTCTGTCGGCGCCTCTCGCTCTTGCGTAGGCGCAGGCCAGCGGAGAAAGCTCTCCCATATCGTCCACCCAGTAAATCTTTTTCAATGTGTCGTCCAGAGGAAGTCCCACTGCCGCTCCGGCCGGAGATACATGCTTGAAGGAGGTGGCTGCCGGAAGTCCTGTGGCTTCTTTGAGCTCCTTTACCAGCTGCCAGCCATTGAAAGCATCCAGAAAATTGATATAACCGGGCTTTCCGCAGAGCACTGTGAGCGGCAGATCAGAACCGTCCGCCACATAGATTCTGGAAGGCTTCTGATTGGGGTTGCATCCATATTTTAACTGCAGTTCTTTCATGTCTTTACTCCTCCTGACCATTCTTGTTTTTGATAACTGTGCGGGTTACTCCGGTGGCAATATCAATATAGCGGACGAAAAGAGATACCTTATTATCCTCATTCAGATTGTTCCAGAGCATATTGGTGAACTTCTCCATATCATTGGGAATCGCTACCAGCTTAGGCTCACCCTCAAAGCTGGGAAGAGGATTGCCGTCTCCTTTATAGGTATGAATGAAATGTCCTTCGCCTGCCGCGCAGTCGTTGTAAGCAAAGGTAAATCTCAGGCAGGAGGAAGGATCGCCATTGTTGCTCTTCAAAATAGAAAGGGCATAGCTGTACTTTCCGTTTTCCACATGCATGATACCGGAAATCCGGGGCGTATAATTGGGAGCGTCCGGCTCAAACTCACGGGAGCGTAAGGACTGCTCAAAAGTAAGCTGCTTATCCATGCCCTCGTAGATGGTATCCGTCTGATCGCCGTTTGTGACAATGGTCTTATTTCCCAGAACACGGACCGGAGCGTAGATAATCAGGCTGGGATCCGTAAGCTTGGAAGGATCATAGGCCTGGGTCCGGATTCCCTGTCCGTCCTCCACAAAAATTCTGTTTCTGCTGTTCTCACTTCTTCCCATGATGAAATAGGCGGCTACCGCGCTGGTTCCATCCTCGGAACGTCCCAGAATAATTCCTCTGCCGGGATAGGAATTTTCCCGCAGCTCCTGTGCCAGTGAAATCATTTCCATTCCATTTTCCTCCTTGCTGTAATCTGTTTTCATTTACTTTTTCTTTCTGCAGCCTGTACGCCTTTCCTGCGGCCGGCCATTGTAAAAACAAAAAAGCCTAACCTCCAAGCATGTCATGCCCAGACGGTCGGCTCCTCATCCCTTATACTCCCTGTGGTTACTTCCACTTCCGTCAGTCGTATAATTAACTTTAACATAGCATTTCAGGCGGGGCTTGTCAAGCCTTATAAAACAGGATTATAATTTTTACAGTGAGAGATCGTTACTATTCACAGCCAATTCATAGATGGAAACAGATATGTCGTGCTGGCACGTAAGCATCTGTTTCCATGTATGAATCAGGACTGTGAAGCAGTCATCCCGCCCACATAAGCAGTCTTAGCTCCGTAAGGAGCGGAACTGGATCCTCGAAGAGGCGGCGAGTGCGCATGTGGGCGGGTGGCTGTAAATAGTAACGAGAGATCTGTTTTTTGATCGTTCACGCCATGATAAATCAAATAAGAAAGTGGGGGATTTCCATGTACCAGGCAGCCGGCACCCGTTACGATTCCATGAAATACCGCAGCTGCGGCAGAAGCGGTCTGAAGCTTCCGGCTATCTCTCTGGGCCTGTGGCATAATTTCGGAGACACAGGCAGCTTTGAAAATATGAAAAGCCTTTTGTTTACGGCCTTCGATCATGGTATCACACATTTCGATCTGGCCAACAATTACGGGCCGGCTCCGGGCAGCGCGGAACGCAATTTCGGCCGGATCCTGAAAGAAGATCTGGCTTCTTACCGGGATGAGCTTCTCATCAGCACCAAAGCCGGATATGACATGTGGCCCGGCCCCTATGGAAACTGGGGCAGCCGCAAATACCTGCTTTCCAGTCTGGATCAGAGCCTGAAACGGATGAATCTGGATTATGTGGACATCTTCTACCACCACCGGATGGATCCGGGCACCCCTCTGGAAGAAAGCATGGGCGCTCTCGATCAGGCAGTCAAAAGCGGAAAGGCTCTCTACGCAGGGCTTTCCAATTACGATGGGAAAACCATGATAAAGGCATGCCGGATTCTGGAAGATCTGCGCTGTCCCTTTGTCCTCAACCAGAACGCCTACAACATTTTCAACCGCACCATTGAGAGGAACGGCCTGAAACAGGCCGCTTCTGAACACGGAAAAGGGATTATTGCCTTTAAACCGCTGGAACAGGGGCTCCTGACAGACCGCTATCTGAACGGCATCCCGGCCGACAGCCGTATCCGGACCGACGGACGCTTTCTTCACGAGGATTCTCTGACAGAAGAAAAGCTTGCCGCTGTTCGGAGGCTGAACAAGATGGCCGCGGAACGAGGCGAAAGTCTGGCTTCCATGGCGATCAAATGGGTGATGAAGGACGACGCCATTACCGGCGTTTTGATCGGGGCTTCCCGGCCGGATCAGATTCTGAAAAATCTGAAGGCTCTGGAAGGCGCGCCGCTGTCACCGGAGGAGCTCCATAAGATCGATGAAATCGTCAGTCCTCTGCAGGTATAAGCGTTCCTTCTGAATTTTCCTGATACAGCACCTCCATCCGGAGAACCTGTTCAAAGACATGGGGTGTCACCCGCTGCTCAAAAATGAGAGAAGGCTGACACTCCATGAAGATTTTTCCATCTTCAAAAACATAATGCGGCCGCCAGGTAAAATAGATGCCTGTGATCTGACGGATATCTTCTCCCAGTTCCTCTTCATCAAAGGAAAGCTCCAGCATTTCTTTTCCTGTAGAAGCTTCCGTAATGGCTGCCCGGTTCCTTTCTCTGTCAATTCTCCAGCCCAGCAGCTTCTGCCAGCACACACAACACACTATATTTTTTCTTCATTTGTTTCTCCCGGTTTTGGCCTCAGGAAATAGGATACATCTGATCTCCGTGATAGAAGTATTCCTCATCTACCTGATTGATTCTCCAGCCAGCCTCACTGTCCAGAATATCCCCTTCCGCAATCGTTTCTTCCGACCAGTCATCCCGTGAAATTCTTACTATTCTCTTTGTATCACTGTTTATATCATAATAGTAAAAAGCATTTTCATCATAGGTAAAATATGTACTTGAATATGCGGGAATATCCTCGGTTGAAATAGCGATCTCCAGCTCGATACTCTTCTGCTCTTTAAAAGAATAAAATTTTAAATTATCATCGTAAACGGTGCTATAATAAATTCCTTCTCCGGTGACCAGCAGCACAGGCTCAGCGTCGAAAAGGAATCGGTCCTCTCCCGAATCTACATCCCGCAGAAAAATGCTTACGGAGGACTCGTCCTTATACTGGCTCAGCACCGCTTTTCCTCCCAGCATTGCCGCACAGGCTGGAATGGGAATCACTTCATTTTTCAGCTCCCTAAAATCCGTATCGCTGCCTCTTCTGCCGGAGGCCGCGCCTGACATCTCCTGATACTCTGCAAGACTGTATTCATTCTGCTCCCGGCAGATGAAGTCTTCTCCATCCGAATCCAGTTTTTCCAGAATATTTCCATCCCCGTCCAGACGGTATCCGTCATAGATTTGATACCCGCCGTCAGCCGCAAAGTTCTGGACATAGAGACAGTCTTTGTATACAGACAAAACTCCCACCAGTGATTCTACCGGGAGCAGTTCCCCCTGTTCCCCCGTATCCAAATCATAATAAAAGACCGTATTATTCCATCCGCTTCCCTGAATATCCGCGTCTTCCTGATATCCGGAAAAATACAGTCTGTCCCCATAACAGGTAAGTCCGGGGCCATAATTCATCGGAATGTCACAGAGCATTTCCCAGCTGTCTTCCACGTCTGTCTTTTCAATACCTTCTGCAGTTTCCGGAGCCTCTCCCGCGATTACTTCATCTTCCGTGTGAAATTCCGATGTGGTTTCTGCAGTTTCTGGAATATTTTCGCTGTTTTGATCCTGTTGCTTACTTCCGCATGCACTGATAAATAAAAGCACTGCCAAAGTCAGACCCAGAATATAACTGTTTCTTCTCATCTTATAACTCCCCCATCATCAAATACGCAGTATACGCTTCTCCCCTGTGATAACCCAGTTTTTCCGCAAGCTCCGCGGAGATCTCTGTGTGGGCGTCCCAGCTGGGATACAGGCCTCTGTCCAGGCATTCCAGGATCAGACGGGCCGCGCAGACCCGGGCCAGGCCTCTTCTCCGGTACGCTTCTTTTGTGTCTATTTCTATTTCAATGCCCTCCAGATAACGGGAATAGGAGGACGCGCCGCAGACCAGCTCTTTTCCATGGAGCACAGCGGTTCCGATCCCCCATTTCTGGTAGGTTTCATAATCCGAAAACTGAGAAACCAGATCCCGGCTCCATTCCTGCTGCCTGCACTGATCGTAAAGTTTCTGATCGATCAGACGAAGCTCATATTCTTCCGGAAGCGCCGCCGCTATTTTCTCAAGTTTTTTTCTGCGGGAAGCTGTCTTCCAAATCTCAGGCTCTTTTTTGATAGCGTACCGGGTGATTTTTTTCATATTTTCCGACTGGAATTCAGATTCATACACCTTTTCGATCAAACGCTCCCAGGCTCTGCTTCGGGGTACAAGAATCTGAATGCAGCCTGTTTTCTCCCGTTCCGGAATAACTTCTTTTGACAAGCCCTCTGCTTCCGAATGGTTTTCCTCCGGACTGCCTGTCTGCGGATAAAAAAGCAAAAGCTCTTCCGAGGGTTTTCCTGCCAGAAAAACAAAGTCTCCCAGCACTGCCATGGCGGACTGAGGCTGCTCCTGCCCGGCTTGATAATCTGCGTATACGGATCCCATAATCCCCTGGAGACAGGACCAGATCATGGTTTCCTCCCAGCCTTCAAACAGAGCTCTGACTGATTTCATATCTGTTACTTTTCGTACCATCTTTTCTATCGTCTTTTCTTGTTCGTTCCACGTTCTGTCTTAATTTTGATCCTCCCGGAGACGGGAATACAGCTTCATGTCGAGAATCCGGCCATTTTTCACCGCATTGCTCCGCAGCACTCCTTCCAGCTGAAAGCCTGCTTTTTCCAGCACACGGCAGGAAGCCAGATTGTAAGCGAAGGGCTCCGCGAAAACACGGATGATATCAGTCCGCGAAAATACATAACCGCAGAGGAGGCGGACTGCCTCCGTGGCATATCCTTTTCCCCAGTAAGGCTCTCCCAGATAATAGCCAAGCTCCGCTGTCCGGAAATGAATATTTCCGCATCGGGAAGCAGAGATACTGCCGATTAGTCTGCCATCAGTTTCTATGGCAAAAGCGATGTTCTGATCGGGATCAGCCGCCAGTACTTCCGACAGAAATACCTTTGCGTCTTCCTCTCCGTAAGGGAACGGAAGACCGTCCCTCAGATTATCCTGAACCTTTTTGTTATTGCAGATCCTGGCCAGCTCCGGAGCGTCAGCCAGACTCCATGCTCTTAAGCTTACGCCCATTTTCCACTCTCCCTTCTGATTTTTGAAAAGTTATCCACACTGATTTTCGTTTTTATCAACAAAGGCAGATCTTTTCCCCGATCAAAGCCGCTTTCGCGTCTTTTCCATGTCCAATCTCCCTTGTTTTGGCGATGGGAAGACTGCTGTCCGCATACCGCATCACCAGTTTTTCCATGGAAGGGGCATATCCGTTCTTCTCCATCTCGGTAAAGGTTCCAAGAAGGAGGCCGCTTATCTGATCGAAGACATGAAGCTGGTTCAGCTGGCTCAAATATGTGGCCATCTTCGGAACATCCCCGCCCAGCGCCTCCAAAAGAAGCACTTTTCCTTTCATATCCGGCCAGTATTCCGTACCGGCCAGCTTCAGAAGACAGCGTATGTTTCCTCCGATCAAAATTCCTTCCAGGCGTTTTCCCTGAAGAAAGTGATAAGAGATATGGAAAAGAGCCTGATCTTCGGAAAACAGAGTCTTTTCAAAATCCGGCTTCCGTATCTCTCCCGCGGGCGCTGTCAGATGTTTTATCTGGTACAGCACAGAGCTTTTTCCGGTTTTGGCATAGATCCCGTTGATGACTGTCGTAAGATCACTGTAACCCCAGAATTTCTTTCCGCTTCTTCCAATCACTCTGTAATCCAGATACGGCAGGATCTCATTGGCCAAATCTCCTCCAGACACATCAAAAACCGCTTTTATCTCCGGATCCCGGTAAAATTTCATAAGGCTTTCCGCTCTTTCCTCCGGGCTCCCGCTGTAAACTGAATTTCTTTCGTATATACAGCTGCTGAAGACAGGAACAAGTCCCAGCCCGGCCAGATAGTTTTCCAGTTCCTTTAAGATCGTTTCCGCCTTGGGAGAAAGTCCGTTGGAACAGCAGACGATTCCGATTTTATTTCCCGGTACCAGCATCACTTTTTCCACCCCATCCTGTATTCTTCTTTTCCCGTCTCTTCCTGTGTCTGACGCTCCAGTATCTGAAATCCTTCTCTTTGATAAAAACGGACAGCCCTCTGATTTTCCGCATACACATGCAGTTCCAGGCTGTCCTTTTTCTCTTTCACACAGTTGATCAGTTTTTCTCCGGCTCCCTGGCAACGGTATTTTTCCGCCACAAAGAGACCGGCAATATAATTACCGGTAAGACCGATAAATCCGAATATTTCATCCGTTTCTTTTTCCCGGATCACGTATACCTCCGCCTCCGGCAGCGCCTGTCTCACCTCATCCCGGCGGCTCTTCCAGTAATCCGCGGGAATAAAGCTGTGGGCAGACTGATTTGCCAGAATCCAGATTTCCATAATCCGATCCAGATCTTTCTGATACAGATTCTTTTGATCTGGATCTGTTCGTTCTATTCTGCTTTCGATTTTCATGTTTCATTTTCCTGTTTTTTATAGTATCGCCGCAGTACCGCGCTGCTTTCTGCCAAAAGCAGAAGCTGCGTCTACAGTTTCAGCCTCATCTGATACCAGACCACGCCTCCATGGACAGATTCTGACTTTCCTTCCTTCACAAAGCCAAACTGCTCATAGAAAGGAATCAGTTTTTCTTTGCAGGTCAGGACTATTCCTCTGCGTCCCTGGGCTTTCGCATCCCGGATCACCTGTTTCATCAGACGGCCGGCAAATCCCTGATGCTGCCGGGAAGGAAGCGTACCCACTCCAAACAGCATCTGCCATGCCCCGCCTTCCTGGTGCATGGAAGCTTTTTCATACATTTCATCTGTCAAATCCGGCTCATCTGTAACCATTCCATCGATAAATGATACCAGTTCTTCTTCTTCAAACAGAAGCCAGAAATGATCGGGAAAACAGGCAAGGCGCTCTTTCAGCTGCTCCTCTGTGGCTGCTTCCGCCTCAGAAAAACAGGCCCGTTCCGCCGCCGCCAGTATCCTCAGATCGGTCTGTTCTGCCTTTCGGATGTACATCATATTACCCGTTTTTTCTCCTTCCCTTTGATGCTGAAAATTCTGCCGCTTCCTTGATCCAGTCCATCAGTTCCTCATCGATCTCTTCCAGACTGGAAACTGCCACATGATGGGTCCACCGGTTAGGGTGAGCTTCTGTGGCCGCGGCAATCCGCGGGGATTCTTTATGGTAACCAAGTCCGAAGGTTACCACAATATAGACTTCCGGCATCTCACTTTTTCTTCTCACCCGCAGGTTTGAGACACAGGCAAACACCTTTGGATTCGTAAACGTGATCTGTGTCTTCTGCACCCGGATGCTTACATTTTCGATTTCAGAAAGGATTCGTTTCTCCAGAGCCTCATACAGAGGAACCGCATCCGGCATTTTATCAAAGAAAAACAGAATCTCTTCTTTCATGACTGCTGCTCCTGTTCCGCCGTTTTGATCGTATCTATGATCCGATCCCGGACAATCTGCGCGATTTCCGTGGACTTCAGGTCTTTATATTCTTCGTAATACAGAGGCTTCAGAAAATGAACCTGAACCGTCACCGGACGGATGCTGTTTGTATCAAAGGGCTTGTAGGAATCCAGCATGGCTACCGGGACAATGGGACAGCGGGCCCTCATGGCGCTTTTGAAGCTTCCTCCTTTAAATTCTCCCGGATGATTTCCATCCTTTGACCGGGTTCCCTCAGGAAAGATCAGAAAGTTTCTTCCGGACTTTACTTCCTGGGTGACCTCCTGAATGATTCTTAAGGACTGGCGCACATCGTCCCGATCCATGAATTTTGCTTTCATAATCATAAAGATCTGCTTCAGGAAAAAGATATTCTGAACTTCCTTTTTTGCTACCACTGAAAAGGGACGGTCACATGCCTCTATAATTGCCAGCACATCAAAAAGTCCCTGATGATTTGGAAAAAAGATAAAATTTTCTTCCTGTGGAATGTTTTCTTTTCCATGAGCGTCGATTCTGACACGGCCGCCTTTGTTGGCGTGAACTGTCACCTTCTTCAGAAGGGCGTATTTTTGATCCTCCGGAATCTCATCCGTATGCTTTGCCGCATAACAAAGCTGATACCACCAGTATGGAACAAAAGGCAGGCTGTAAAGCACCATTAAAATAATCCGCCACATAAATTAACCTTCACTTTCTTTCAGAGTTTCAAATTCCAGGCTGACCGAAATCTGTTTTCCGGAGAGACTGCTGCTGATCAGATCAAGCATCACTGACTGAATTTTATCAGAATAGCTCCAGTAGGGGCTTGTGGTCAGCGGGATCAGATAGGTACCCGCTCCGCCGTCAAAGGTAAATCTCCGCTCCTCCCGGGCGCCTTCCCCCTCGTCCATAAAATAGAGGACTCCCTGATAACTCAGCTCTTCCATGGAACCGCTCGGATCCTCCACGGTAATCCGCAGGAAGGGCAGATCCATACCAGTCTGAAGCTCTCCGAAGGAATAGATAAAATAGTTTTCATCCCCGGACAGAAGATACTGATCCCCTCCCAGCTTCTGGGCATTGGTATCCACAAGACTGTACTCCACATCCAGATCTTCTGTCTCCGTTTCCTCCAGATATTCATTTCCCCAGACAAGAGGAAGCTTATTCAGCCGTTCGATATGCATGACCTCTCCCAGCTCTTCATAGGCCGGCTCAAACTTTTCTCTTACCTCATCGCTGTTGGTGAGGAAAATGATATTTTTATATCTGCAGGGCGTATAATTTGCCGCCAGATACTGATAGAGGTAATAATTCCGTGTGCTTAAGGAACCTGAGTCGTGGACCCAGGCCGGCGCGACCACAATGATCTCCGGCTGCTCCTCCTCCAGAACTTCTATGGCACGGGTCTGCATCACCTTATTATTTGTATTGTAGGTACTGCTGAAGGGAAGCAGATTTTCTTTGTTCAGAATATTGTAGTGGGAGAGCTGGTTGGTCATATCCACAAATTTCAGATCCGCGCAGAGATCATTTGCCAGTTCATTCAGATTCATCAGCTCTTCCTTCTGCTCCTCTGTAATATAGATATCTCCAAGGCCTTCGATGCCGGTCTCTTCCACCGGAGCATAAACGTATTCCTCCGGTATCTCTCCCACTGCGAATACCATGGAAGGCATAGTCAGAAGATTGGCTCCCTTTGACACAGTAGTACACACAAAGAGGAACACAGCCAGAACCGCCGTACAGAAGGACGGCCTTTTCCGGAGGGAAGGAAGAAAAATCATCAAAAGCAGAAACAGGCTGCAGATGGTGGTGACGATGATGCCTCTCTCCCCAAACTGGGTCCGCACAAAGGTATAGCGTACAATAATCAGGTTAAACAGGATCAAAAACGCGATGGCATAAAGAGCAGTCTTTTTCTCCTCTCCCTTTTTTCCAGCCAGATAAATCAGCGCGGCCAGAAGGGAAAATACAAACCCAAAGGTGGCATACCATACAAACGGACTTGTAAGCTCTTCCAGAAGAATATCTCCCGTAGTTTCCAGAATCGCGTCGGAATTTTCCACAATGTAGCGCAGAATTGCGAAAAACATGGGAATAAAGCAGACTCCCAGGATCAGAAGAGGAATATACCAGGGCAGTATTTTTCTTCTTCCCTCCTTCGTCCCCAGACTCAAAAATGCCTTCCATCCCTTTTCATGAATTCCTTCCCAGAGTACCATGGGCAGGGCCGCCAGCGCACAGGCTCCCCCTATGGAAGAATTCCAGGCAATGGACAGAATCGAAATAAAGGTCCAGCACCAGAGAAGCCTTGGAAAGTCCTTTCTTACCTTCTTTGAAAATACGATCAATATAAAGGGAAGGGCAAAGGCCCAGCGCACATAATAATACTTATCTCCGAACAGAGAAAACAGAAGCACGCAGAACAGGGCCGCCAGTCTGTTTTCCACAAAATAATAGCAGACCGCCGCCGTGATCACCGCGATCACCACGCAGCCAATGATCATGGCCGGCTCAAAGGAAGCATAAGTGCCGTCAAAGAACAGATGCCAGACTGCCGCCTGAAAATAATCGCAGACTCCGTGGATAGGCATAGTATCCAGATAAGGAACCGTGCCAAAATCTAGAAGCTGGTGCAGAGGCTCGGAAAGCTCTCCGTAATGGTACATTTCCAGAGGTGTGCCTGAAATGGTTCCCCTGGGAAGGGTATAGGAGGCAAACACGGCCAGCGACAGAAAGCCTGCCACGGAGATAACCGGTTTCTCATCCGCTCTCTTTTTCACAAATTCCCAGACATTAAAAAGAAAAAGGATCAAAACCACAGCCAGACAGGCATACTTCATTTTCAGGGAATCATACTCGGTTATCACCACGCCTTCCCTTTCGTATCTGTAGACACTGATAAAAAGAAAAGCCAGAGGAAGAAGAACCTGGCTGAACTGCAGGGCATGCTTCATCAGATACTTCTTTCCTTTCCTGATATACTGCCAGGAGATGATTCCTGCCGGGATCAGCAGAAGAATCTGCAAAAGAGTAAAGATACTCTCAAGCCCCAGGATCCCGCAGAATACTGCCAGGGAAAATTCCGAGAAAATAAACAGAAAAACAACATTCTCAAATTTCTCATATTTTTCCGCAAAGCCGGCGCGGTATTCCTTCTTTCGATCAATACTTCCGGAAAGCCAGGAAATTTTCCGGGAAAGAAGGCTTAGGAAAAGGACGGAAACCACAAAAAAGAGCAAAATTCCGCCAATGACCAGATAAGCCAGAGTCATATCTCCCTGCTTGTAATAGGCTGTCCAGGTAGTATAGCCTGTAACGAATTCGTCATATTCCGGGATTCTCTGATACAGAACCCTCATGACCAGCCAGGAAACCAGAGCCGTGGCTGCCAGCGAAAAGACCGCTGAGAGCACGCAGATCCTCTGTGAAAAATTTATTTTCTTCATCCTACCGTTCCTCCGCATGTTTTCTCGACCTGATTTTTGATATTCCCCATTTCTTCCACATCTCCAGCGCTTCCGCAATTCCCGCCGCCGCGCAGGGAAGCATGCATATAAAGTACGGCAGAATATACTGGGATTTTCCTTCCCACAGGGTATGAAACAGAAAACCGCCCAGGACTGCCATAGGCAGAAACAGCTGTTCCATACTCCATTTTTTTCTTTTTGTCCACAGGCAGAACAGCACGGAGCCATAGATCAGACTCTGGAAAAGATTCATATATTCCTCCAGAACCACGCCAAGCCTGCCGTCATAAATGCTCTGCACAATATAAGAAAAGTGTCCCACATGAAACTGATTGATCCAGAGCGCTTCAAAGGTGGGCTCATTCCACTGGGAAACTGTCTTTTTATAATAAAAGTTCAGAGCATAGGCCGGATCCTCCGCGAACTTTTTCAGGGAATCGGCAATGGCTTCCTCCGCCGCCTCACTGCTTTTTTCCTTATCATAGCCGGATTCCGTATAAGTATCCAGATTGAAATCGTTATACCATCCCTCTGCCCTCTCTCCTTCCTGCATACCCATGGCAATCCAGAGGCTTTTGGGCATTCCGCTTCCAAGCTCCATTCCGGAACGGTACTCATAAAAAGCCGTGAGACCGCTGCTTAAAACTGCTGTGGACAGAACCAGAATCAGAGCGGCCAAAAGAACTTTCAGGTTCTTTTCTTCAAGGGCTTTATAAAGCAGAAGAATCACCATGGCCACCAGAAAGATGCTGTAATTATTTTTAATCAGAATGGATATTCCGATCAAAATTCCTGCCAGAATCCCATAGAGCGTTTTCTTTCCGTCCAGGAAGACAAGAAGAGCATAAAAAGCAGCCAGAGAAAAGGCAAGTCCCAGCATAATTCCATACAAAAAAGTACTGTATAGGATGATCTGGATAGATCCTATGGAACCAAACAGAACCAGACAGTCCGCTCTGCGGTTCTGAAACAGCCTGTCTGTGATCTTATAGAGAAAATATACCACAGCTCCATTTGCCAAAGCAGTCAGGTACCGGAACGCGTCCCAGTTTTCTCCTCCTGTAATCCGGTAAAGAAATTCCAGAACTGCGCTTAATCCCAGCTGATTTGGATATACCTGCATATATTTTCCCGGCTCAAAATACAGAAAATTGTCCTGGGACATCAGATATGCCATCCAGGAGACCGCTTTCTGATCCGCCTCCGGATAAGTATAACTTACACAGATCCACAGAATACTGGCCGCTGCCACAAACAGAACAGTCCCGGCTGCCAGCCCTTTGATCGGAATTCTTTCCAGAATATTTTTCCGGTCCAGCAGATAGAAAACAGCCAGAACCAATACGGCAAACAACAGGTTTGCCGGAATAAAATCCATACGGTAGAGAATATGCTCCGGCCCCGGTATCTGCCCGAAATATGCGGTGCTGACAAGACTTACCGCTGTAAGAAACAGCATGAAAACCAGAGACAGCCAGAGCACTGTGCCCCTTGTTCCCCGCAAAATAAACTTTTTCATAAATAGCTCCAAAAAAAAAATTACTTTGAATGCCGGCGGACTGCCGAAAATTTTTTCAGCAGAGCGCCCAGTGATTCAAAGTAATTATAGTATAAAGTCAGGCGTTTGTCACCTGATTCATCACCCGGAATACTTTTCCGCAGCCCGGAAACCGAAATAGCGGGACAGATTAAAGCTTCGGATACCCTGATTCTCATACTGCTCCAGCTGCTCAAAATAAGTGTCCAGCATTTCGCCTGCCAGCCAGGTTTTCTTTACGCCTTTCTCTGCCGCCCTCTCATATACGCCTGCGGCATCAGCGGAAAGAGTCATCAGATACTGATTTTTTGTTGTAATATCCAGTCCTCTCTGAGAAATATTATACTCTGCGATCAGCGCGTCCATATGGCTGAAGGACAGCACCAGATATACTGCCGTAACTGCTAAGGCGCTGAATGTAAACAGCGGAAAATGTTCGCTATAGATATACCGGATCATGCCTCCCAGCACGAGAGCTATCACAAGAAGCGCGGCCAGAACAAGAATCCGAAGCCTTGTAAGTCCATAGGCATCCACATACAGATACATCCTGCAGACAGAGGAAATCACCATAATATAAGTACAGCCGCAAAGGAATGTCAGAAGAATCCGCAGAGCTCTGCTCTTTCGGAAAAGCTCAATGCAGAACAGAACGATTGCCAGATTCAGCATACTTACAAACAGCAGCTGGAAAAAACCTTCTCTTGCAAAGCCGCTGTAGGTATAATCAGAAGGAAGCGTCATTCCGCCTGTAAAGAGATAGGAAATCTGAATCAGACAGAAGATCAGATACACAATTCCTATTACCGAAAGTGTTGTGATGGCTGTCACAGGCTCCAGATGTCTCAAATCCTTCGATTCCTCTTTGATCTTTTTCTTCCGGACTGCTGTCAGCAGGGCACCAAAGAAAATCACGCCCCAGCAGAACATAAGACCGATCTGTACAGCCTGCTCCGGAACTGTAATCTGCAGAAAAATTTTATTAAAAAACCTGTCCATCAGATTCTCAAAGGTCTGATCAGCGGAAGCCAGAAGCGGAAGGATCAGACACAGCAGCAAAAGGGCAATCAGAATTCCCAGCAGAACATAGACCGCCTTGGAATTTCCGGCGCTTTTCTTCTGCCCCGTCCTTTTCTCCGTGCCAAGCCGTTTTCCTTCCAAAAACACGGCCGGCAGATTTTCGATCAAAGACATTCCGAATTTCAGAAGGCTTTCCGCGTATTTGAGAAAGCTCCAGTTTCTGTCCTGGCAGGAATTGTGGACAAACAGGATTCCATAAAGGATAAAGCTTCCCAGCTTATTGAACATGACTATCATAAGATTATCTGTGAGACAGTTGGAAAGTCCCAGCAGAAAAATAGCCGCCATATAAAAGACAGAGAGTTTTTTCAATGGCTGACGCTCTTTTTTCAGCAGATACAGGTATACTCCCAGCAGCCCTGCCGTAAACAGCGGATATGTGATCCCCATGGGATTTTTATAAAGGCAGAACACATAGAATGCCGCAAAGGCAAGGACAAGTTTCAGAAAAAAGGATGCACTTTCCCAGGCCACAGGTTTTCCTCCGGTCTCTTCCACGTTCATGATTCTGTTTTCTTCCATGGTATAAAATTTTCCTCCTTTTCCTTCTCCGCTCCAAAAAGACCCGGCGGAGAATATTGACTAAAGATTATGATTCCGTATCTTCTTCCGTTTCCTCATCTTCCACATATTCCAGAATATCTCCGGGCTGGCAGTGAAGCGCCCGGCAGATGGAATTCAAAGTAGAAAACCGTACCGCTTTTGCTTTATTATTTTTCAGAATGGACAGATTGGCCATGGTGATATCCACCTCTTTGGAAAGCTCGGTCAGGCCGATTTTTCTTTTTGCCATCATCACATCCAGATTAATTACTATCGACATCCGCCGCACCTCCTATATGGTCAGATCATTTTCCAGCTTGTAGGTTACAGCCTGCTCGAACACATGGGAAAGCACCTTGCTGAAAAGCCCCGCGATCATAAACACCAGAATGACAACGAGTACCGCCGGCGTAATCACAATAAAAAGACGAAGCACGCTGATGGCCGCGATGCAGAAGCTGTAGGTTCCCATCTTTTTTAAGCTCCTCACATTTTCTTCCACAAAACAGTCCTGCTTCAGCACCGTGGAAAACATCCGGCGCAGCTCCAGGATGATCAGGACCGCGAAAATTCCCGACAGGAAAAAGAGCAGCAGAAGCGGATAATAAAAGGTCTGAAAATCCGTCATATATGCTCCCGCAAGCTTCAGAGTAAACGGCAGGGTCACACAGACGATGATACCCGAACAAAACATAAAATCCAGAATTCCCTTGGTAAGCTTTGCAAGCTTCATTTCTTCCATAAAGGCCTCCCTATCATATAAAAAATGCAGTTATCCTCTGTTTCCAGCTGATAACTGCATCATAGCACATTGTTTTATGCTTTTCAATACTTATTTATTGTTTTTCAATAAATATTTATTCTTTTTCTTCGGTTTCCTCTTCCTCGTCCTTTCCGGACTGATCCCGTACCTTTGCGATGCCGGCGATGCTTACATTTTCAGCGTCCACATCCATCAGCTTCACGCCGGAAGCGATACGGCCTACCACGGAGATTCCGCTGCAGGGGATTCGGATGATGATGCCTTCCGTTGTGATAAGCATTACTTCATTTTCCTCATTTACGGCCTTGGCGCCTACCACGTTTCCTGTCTTTTCCGTGATCTTATAGCATTTTACGCCCTTGCCGCCGCGGTTCTGGGCTGTAAACTCATCCATTTTCGTGCGCTTGCCAAGACCGTTTTCAGAAACCACAAGAAGGTATTCTCCCTGGCTGCGCACCTGCATGGACACTACTTCATCCTGATCGGTCAGATTCATTCCGATCACGCCCATGGAAGCCCGGCCGGTAGCTCTCACATCTGTCTCATGGAAGCGGATACACATACCGAACTTTGTAACCAGGAACACATCCTGCTCATTGTCCGTATACTTTACTTCGATCAGCTCATCATTCTCCCGGAGATTGATGGCCAGAAGTCCTGTCTTCTTCACGTTTGCGTATTCCTGGATCGAAGTCTTCTTTACCAGACCATTCCGGGTCGCCATGAAGAGGTACTTGCCCTCACTGTAATCCCGGATGGGAATCACAGCCGTGATCTTTTCGCCCGGCTGCAGGGACAGCAGATTGATGATCGCCGTTCCTCTGGAGGTTCTGCTGGCTTCCGGTATCTCATAGGCCTTCAGACGGTACACCTTTCCGGTATTCGTAAAGAACATCAGATAATGGTGGGTGGAGGTCATCATCAGATCCTCGATATAATCATCATTAATGGTCTGCATGCCCTTGATGCCCTTGCCGCCGCGGTTCTGGCTGCGGAAATTGTCCATGGTCATCCGTTTGATATAACCCAGGTTGGTCATGGTGATCACCACGTCCTCCTCAGGGATCAGATCCTCCATGGAAATGTCAAATTCGTCATAACCGATGCGTGTCCGGCGGTCATCGCCATATTTATCGGCAATGAGCTGAATCTCCTCTTTGATGACACCGAGCAGCTTTTTCTCATCTGCCAGAATGCCCTTTAAGTAGCTGATCTGCTCCATGAGATCCTTATACTCTGCCTCCAGCTTTTCTCTTTCCAGACCTGTCAGTGTACGCAGACGCATATCTACGATAGCCTGAGCCTGCACATCGTCCAGAGCAAAGCGCTCCATCAGGTTCTGCTTTGCCTCCTGGGTGGAACGGGATCCGCGGATAATCCGGATCACTTCATCGATATTGTCCAGAGCGATCAGCAGACCCTTTAAAATGTGCGCCCGCTCTTCTGCCTTGTTCAGATCGTATTTGGTCCGGCGGGTAACCACATCTTCCTGATGAAGCAGGTAATACTTCAGCATATCCAGAAGATTTAAGACCTTCGGCTCATTATTTACAAGCGCCAGCATAATCACACCGTAGGTATCCTGCAGCTGGGTATGCTTGTAAAGCTGGTTCAGGATCACATTGGCATTCACATCCTTGCGCAGCTCAATATTGATCCGCATACCCTCACGGCTGGACTCATCGCCGATATAGGTAATGCCGTCTATCTTCTTTTCCTTTACCAAATCCGCGATCTTTTCGATCAGTCTGGCCTTATTTACCATATAGGGAAGCTCTGTCACCACGATCCGGCTCTTACCGTTGCTCATGGTTTCGATATTGGTCACCGCGCGCACACGGATCTTTCCCCTGCCGGTCCGGTAGGCTTCCTCGATGCCTCTGGTTCCCAGGATCTCGGCTCCCGTAGGAAAGTCCGGTCCTTTTACAATCTTCAGAATTTCCTCAATGGTGGTATCCCGATCCTCCTCGATCCGGTTGTCGATCAGTTTTACCACAGCTTTCACCACCTCACGGAGATTGTGAGGCGGAATGTTGGTAGCCATACCTACCGCGATACCTGTGGTTCCGTTTACCAGAAGATTCGGAAAACGGGAGGGAAGCACGGAAGGCTCCTTCTCTGTTTCATCAAAGTTCGGCACGAAATCCACGGTATTTTTATTGATGTCGGCCAGCATTTCCATGGAAATTTTGCTTAAGCGGGCCTCTGTGTAACGCATGGCCGCCGCTCCGTCTCCGTCCTCGGATCCGAAGTTTCCATGGCCGTCCACCAGCGGATAACGGGTGGACCATTCCTGAGCCATATTGACCAGGGCTCCGTAAATGGAGCTGTCACCATGGGGATGATATTTACCCATGGTATCGCCGACGATACGGGCACACTTTCTGTGAGGCTTATCCGGACCGTTGTTCAGCTCTATCATGGAGTAAAGGACTCTTCTCTGTACCGGCTTTAAGCCGTCCCGGACATCCGGAAGGGCACGGGCCGCGATTACGCTCATGGCATAATCAATATAGGAATCCTCCATGGTCTTTTTCAGATCCACGTCGTACACTTTATCAAAGATATTGTCTTCCATCTGTTTTGTCTCCCATTCTCCCAGTCACGCGCAAAAGGGAAAAGCCGCGCATGCTTAAATATCCAGGTTCTTTACAAATTTCGCGTTTGTCTCTATAAATTCACGTCTGGGCTCTACCTTGTCACCCATCAGAGTCGTAAAGGTCAGATCGATCTCGGCGGAATCCGTATCGTCCATGACCACTCTTTTCAGAATCCGGCGTTCCGGATCCATCGTAGTCTCCCAGAGCTGATCCGCGTCCATCTCTCCCAGTCCCTTGTAGCGCTGAATCTTATTATTCTGATCACGCCCTACCTCATCCAGAATATCGGCCAGCTCCTGATCGCTGTAGGCGTACCAGATTTTTTTATTCTTTTCCAGCTTATAAAGAGGCGGCTGAGCCAGATATACATATCCCTCTTTAATCAGATCCGGCATAAACCGGTAAATAAAGGTCAGAAGCAGTGTGCTGATATGGGCTCCGTCCACATCGGCATCTGTCATCAGGATAATCTTATGATAACGCAGCTTCGTAATGTCAAAATCATCGTGAATTCCCGTACCAAAGGCCGTAATCATGGCTTTGATCTCCGCGTTTCCATAGATTCGGTCCAGTCTTGCCTTCTCCACGTTCAGAATCTTTCCTCTCAGGGGAAGGATCGCCTGAGTCGCTCTGGAACGGGCCTTCTTGGCGGAGCCTCCTGCGGAGTCTCCCTCTACGATGTAGATCTCACAGTTCTCAGGATTCTTGTCGGAACAGTCTGCCAGCTTTCCAGGCAGGGCCATTCCATCCAGAGCCGTCTTTCTTCTTGTGAGATCCCGGGCCTTTCTGGCCGCTTCCCTGGCCCGCTGGGCCAGAATGGATTTATCCAAAATTACCTTTGCCACTGCCGGATTCTGCTCCAGGAAAATCATCAGCTGCTCGGACACCACATTGTCCACAGCTCCCCTGGCCTCGCTGTTTCCAAGCTTCTGCTTGGTCTGTCCCTCAAACTGAGGCTCCGCGATCTTGATGCTGATGATAGCCGTCAGTCCCTCCCGGATGTCATCCCCGTTCAGACTGGGCTCCGTATCCTTCAGAAGCTTGTTCTTTCTGGCATAGTCATTAAAGGTCTTTGTGAGGGCGTTCTTAAAGCCTGTCAGGTGGGTGCCGCCCTCGGGGGTGTTGATATTATTTACAAAGCTGTAGCAGTTCTCCGTGTAGGAATCATTGTGCTGCATGGCCACTTCCACAAACACATCGTTTACGATTCCCTCACAGTAGATAATCTGATCGTAAAGGGCTGTCTTGGAACGGTTCAGATACTGGACAAATTCCTTGATTCCGCCCTCATAGCAGAACTCCTTTTTATGCTGGGGCTCTACCCGGTCGTCCCGGAGAATAATATTCAGTCCCTTGGTCAGAAAAGCCATTTCCCGGAGACGGACCTTTAAGGTGTCATAGTCAAAGACAGTTTCCTCAAAGATTTCCTTATCCGGCAGGAAGGTTACCATCGTTCCGGTATCATCCGGATCGCATTCTCCGATCACCTTCAGCTCATTGATCACATGGCCTCTCTCGTACCGCTGGAAATACACCTTTCCCTCGCTGCGGATCTTGACCTCCAGCCACTCGGAAAGAGCATTTACCACAGACGCTCCCACGCCGTGAAGACCGCCGGATACCTTGTATCCTCCTCCGCCGAATTTTCCACCCGCGTGAAGGACGGTAAATACCACCTGCACAGCCGGAACTCCCGCCTTGTGGTTGATCCCTACGGGAATACCCCGGCCATCGTCGATGACCGTGATGGAATTATCCGCGTTGATCGTCACATCGATATTCTTGCAGTAGCCTGCCAGCGCCTCATCCACAGAATTGTCTACAATCTCATACACCAGATGATGAAGTCCCCGGGCGGAGGTACTTCCAATGTACATACCAGGTCTTTTCCGGACAGCTTCCAGTCCTTCCAGGATCTGGATTTGATCTGCTCCATATTCTGCGCTCATTTTCGTTCCTC